>JBFFMG010000035.1:0-16849 GCA_041554215.1 Labilibaculum sp. | reverse complement strand
GCATCATAATAGGCGAACCTGTTGCAATTACATCCATTCCACGACGTAATCCGTCGGTTGAATCCATTGCAATGGCACGAACTGTATTCTCACCAATGTGTTGCTGACACTCAACAACCAAATTTTTACCATTTTCAATCACGACCTCTAAAGAATCGTAAATTTCAGGAAGCTTAGTTCCTTCCTTATCAAAACTTACATCGATAACAGGTCCGATAACCTGAACAATTTTGCCTGTATTTTGTGACATTTACATTATTTTTTTTGGATCATTAATATCGCGTGACAACAAATTTAAAATTTTTTGTCAATAAAGGAGAATCTTATCCGAATTTTTAACATTCTTAAACGGAACGATTTACTAAACCCTTCACTAAAGAATAAAGTTCCTTTTTCTTTTCGGCAACAACACTCACTTTATCCAAGTATTCCAGGCATAAAGCAAAGTAGTTTTCTATTTTTTTCTGTGAATATTCACGAACATTTAATTGCTCATAAATAACTTGTACGGCCTTTATTTTTTCCTCTGGATTACAATCTTTTGCTGTTATCCAGAATTTTAACTCTTTTTCAACATCGCCCGAAGCAGTTTCTAAAGCTTTAATTAAAAGAAAAGTTTTCTTATTGGACAAAATATCGCCCCCAATTTTCTTTCCAAAAATAGCTTCATCACCGAAAACATCCAGCAAGTCATCCTGAAGTTGAAATGCCATTCCCAGATTTACACCAAAATGATATAATAATTCAGCATCTTTTGAGCTGGCATCGCCCATGATGGCACCCATTTTCAAACTTCCACCTAAAAGAACTGCTGTTTTTAATCGAATCATATTCAAGTACTCATCAATTTCAACATCATTTCTATCTTCAAATTCCATGTCGAACTGCTGTCCTTCACAAACTTCCAGTGCGGTTTGATTGAACACAGTTAATACATCGCGCAAGTACTTGTCTTCGCAAGAGCCAATGTATTGATAGGCCTTAATAGACATTGCATCACCGGAAAGGATGGCAACATTACTATTCCATTTTTCATGCACAGTTTTTTTGTTTCTGCGTATTGGAGCATTGTCCATTACATCATCGTGCAAGAGCGTAAAATTGTGAAATACTTCAATTCCTATAGCAGGCAAACAAACATTTGAAAGATCATCTTTGTACAAATTAGCACCTAGAAGTACCAAAATTGGACGAAGTCGTTTCCCTCCAATGTCCAAAATATATTTCATCGGTTCAAAAAGTCCTTCTGGAGGAGACGAAAACTCCAAGCCATCTATCTCTTTTTCAATGATTTCTTGAAGTTCATTAAAACTATGCATGCTTTTATATCAAATTTAGATGTGAGAAGCTAAATCTAAGATCGCTAAAAATAACAACAACTAGCTTTCAGAAATAGCTCACTAAAATATAAAAAAATCAATTCACAAAGCTTTCTTTTCCCTCTTTGTTTTCCATAGGAGCAATTCTAAGATCATCCAACTCAATATCTTCTTCCTCATCGAAAATTTGAAGCAATGGTTCTTTGAAAGAACGATTGGTAATAAACTTCTCAAGAGTAAGTAGTAAAGATGGCAATAAAATAAGATTAGAAAGCATTGCTGACAGTAAAGTTACCGACACCAGAATTCCCAAAGAAACGGTTCCTCCAAAATCTGATAAAACAAAAATACCAAATCCAAAAAATAGGATAATGGATGTATACATCATACTTTGACCTGTTTCACGAAGGGCTAAAACTACTGAAGAACGAATGCTCCAGTTAGTCGCCTTTAACTCCTGACGGTATTTTGCCAAGTAGTGAATTGTATCGTCGACAGAAATACCAAATGCAATACTAAACACCAAAATAGTAGATGCCTTTATCGGTATTCCGAAAAATCCCATTAGTGCAGCTGTAATTATTAAAGGCAGCAGGTTAGGCAGTAAAGCAACCACAACCATTCTTTTAGAAGAAAACATCCAGGCCATGAACGAGGCTATTAAGAAAATTGCCAAAGCAAGACTTAGAAACAAATTCTTGATTAAATACTTATTCCCTTTAAAAAAGATAATGCTTGAACCTGTTACATGAACTGTATATAAATCTTCAGGAAAAATATTATTGACATGTGTCAGAATTTTTTGCTCCATTTCCTCCATTCTAGTGGTTCCTATGTCTTTCATTCGGAAACTCATTCGAGTTAGAGTTTGAGTAGAATCTACGAAAGTGTTGAACAACTTAGAATCATCACCCGTATCGGCCTTAGCCAAATAGGACATAATTACATTTCGCGTATTACTATTCGGCAATTTATAGTATTTTTCCTTGCCGTTGAAATAAGCCTGATTGGCAAATTTAGCCGCCTCAACGATGGAAACAGAGGAAGAAATTTCGGGATATGCCTTTAACGTATCATTAAGAGCATTTAACTGTCTTAAAGTGGATAGCTTTAATACTCCCGCCTTTTTCTTGGTCTCTACCATTACTTCCAAAGGCATAATTCCATCCATGTTTTTCTCAAAGAATTTCAAATCCTGAAAAATCACATTGTCATGTGGCAAATCGTCTACCATATAACCGGTACTCTTCATTTTACTGATTCCGAAAACTCCAAGCACAAGAAAAATAATACTTACAGTATAAACTATGGTTCGGCGATTCAATACAATTTTCACTAATTTATCCACAAACCAGACTGTCATTCTATTATCTAAATGGCTAGTTGCCTTTTGGTCTGGAGGATTTAAGAAACTAAAAATGATTGGAATCAGTAGTAATGAAAGAACAAAAACCACCATGATATTTAAAGCGGCAATCACACCAAATTCTTTCAATATCTGACTTGAAGTCACGATAAAAGTAGCAAAACCAGATGCTGTAGTTAAATTGGTTAAAAAGGTTGCATTCCCAATTTTTGAAACCACGCGTTGCAAAGCTCTTATCTTATTGTTATGACGAATATATTCTCCGTGGTATTTATTGATGAGAAAAACGGAATTCGGAATCCCGATTACCACCAGCAATGGCGGTAACATTGCGGTAAGCAAAGTAATTTTGTAATCGAACAAAACCATTGAACCCACTGCCCATATCACACTTAAACCAACAACCAGCATGCAAAAAAACACGACTTTGAATGAGCGGAAGAACATGAATAAAATAATAGCAGTCACTAAAAGAGAAAGATAAATGAACATATTCATCTCCTTTTTAATCATCTGCGCGGTAACAACCCTAATATAGGGAAGCCCGGAGTATTTCATGTCTAAGTTGTACTTGGCTGTAAAACGATCGGTAATTTCACGAACTTTTACAACCATTGGTTCACGAGCCTTCGAATTAATAATTCGGGCATTTACCGTGATTCCCATTAAAAACGTATTGGTCTCCTTATTAATTAAGCTACTTTGATAAAAAGGCAGTGATTCAGCGATAGCCGCAAGACTGTCTAACTCCACCTGTGAACTTATTTTCTTAGGGAAAATCGGTTGAAATTCAAATCTCTTTTCTTCCTTATTTTTGTTGATATTGTAGGTGTGAGCGATAGAAACAACGGCATCGATTCCATCCAAAGCTTTCAGGCTATCTCCTAAAGCAATCCAATCATTAAATTTTTCAAGCTGATAAAAATCCGGATCCTGAACGGCAAAGAACATTACATTTCCTTCTTGCCCAAAGGTGTTTTTGAAACGTTCATATTCAACAGATGCAGGATCATCGTCAGGCAAGAGTGCAGCATACTGATAAGACATCTCCACAAATTGAGCTTTGTATCCCATAAAAATTGTGACTAGCCCAATTATCACCAAAAGTAAAATTCTATTCCTAAGAATTAATCCTGCAATTCTATTCCACATACTATTATCCTGCTAAAAAGATCTCTGATTTATTTTAGATTCTGGCGAAAATACGACATATAATCATTTTTTCAAAAGATGATCATTATAACAGAATCCGAACACATATATTTAGGTGATTTTAAGAAATAAAATTACGTAATTTCAATTAAATCAACTGGTTTTTAACAAATTAATTAACGAATCATCTTCTATTTTAGACTAAAAAAAGCCATTTAATCAATGAATTCGCCACTAAACCAATGATAAAAATTAAAATTTATACACAACACGCCACATAATTAACTTATTATCAACCATATTCATTAGAGTTAAAAATCCATAAAAATTCACAACAACTATTTTACTGTAATATTTTGGTAAGCTTATTTTTACTTTTTCTTAATACTGAATTAACATTGGAAAAAGTTAGAGATTCTATAAATAAAATCTATTTTTGCCGAAATAACTGATATTAATCAATTGAAAAACAATTAAAATAAATCATTTATGGATTACGGATTAGCGGATATTTTAACGCTTATAGGATCTTTAGGTTTATTCCTTTACGGAATGAAGTTGATGAGTGAAGCTCTTCAACAGGTTGCCGGAGACAAAATGCGAACCATTCTCGCTGCAATGACTTCCAACCGAATTAAAGGCGTAATGACAGGTGTTTTGATTACAGCACTTATTCAGTCGTCATCAGCAACAACTGTAATGGTAGTTAGCTTCGTTAATGCCGGATTACTTTCTCTAGTTGAATCGGTTGGTGTAATAATGGGAGCCAATATTGGTACTACAGTTACCGCCTGGTTAATCTCCCTTTTGGGATTTAAAGTTAGTATGAGTGCAATATCTTTGCCTTTAATTGGTTTAAGTCTTCCATTCCTATTTTCTCAAAATCGCTCAAAGAAGAATTGGGGCGAATTGATCATGGGGTTTGCATTACTTTTTATTGGCTTGCAATTTTTGAAAGATTCTATGCCGGATATCAAGAGTAATCCTGAAATTCTAAATTTCCTGACCAGTTATACGGACATGGGATTTGCTTCTACCCTACTTTTCTTAGCTATAGGAACTTTGCTTACTATTTTAATTCAATCATCATCGGCAACCATGGCACTTACCTTAGTAATGTGTAATAGTGGATGGATTAGTTTTGAGATGGCTGCAGCTATGGTATTGGGAGAAAATATTGGTACTACAATTACAGCAAACCTTGCTGCTATGATTGCCAATACATCTGCAAAAAGAGCGGCACGAGCCCATCTTATCTTCAATACTTTTGGCGTTATATGGATGCTGATTTCATTACCATTTTTCCTAAAAGGAATCGCTTGGGCCAATATGAATCTACTTGGTGGTGGCGATCCTTTTACAAACACAGCTGCCGTACCTATTTCTTTGTCTTTATTCCATACTGGATTCAATATTCTAAATGTTGTATTCCTAATTTGGTTTGCCAACTTTATTGTAATGGTGGTTACCAAACTAGTACCCGTTAAAGAAGATGTAGAAGAGGAATTCAAACTACAGCACATAAAAACCGGAACTCTCTCCACTCCTGAAGCTTCCTTATTTTTGGCTAAAAAGGAAATTAGTTCCTATGTGAAGAGTACTAAAAAAATGTTTAGCTATACCAAACAGGCTTTTAACGAAACCAATGATAAAACATTTAATAAGCTCTTCGAAAAAATAGACAAAAGAGAAGATGAGAGCGATGACATGGAGGTTGAAATTGCAAATTTTCTTACTCAAGTTTCTGAAACACGCCTTAGTACTGAAAACTCGGAAAGAGTTCGTGCTTATTTTAAAATGGTAAGTGATATTGAAAGTATTGGAGATTCAACCCTTAACATTGCTAAAGCAATGAAAAGAAAGCGGGAACAAAAAGCTTGGTTTCCACAAGAGTTGAGAGATAATATCAACAAAATGTTCGCTTTAGTTGATGATGCTCTTGATATTATGCACGAAAACACAAAAAAGGAATTTAATGATGTAAAGATTAAGAAGGCCTGGGAAGCTGAACGTGATATAAATGATTACAGAACATTACTTAAAACTGAACATTTAGCAAATGTTGAGGAAAATAAATACAAATACCAGGCAGGTATTATTTACAATGATATGTTCTCGGAATGTGAAAAAATCGGTGACTTCTGTATCAACGTAAGTGAAGCTCTTAACGAAATTAAGGAGTAATTTTAAAGCTTCGGTTTATTACTGAAGCTTTTAGCATAAAAAAATCCTCATCCTTACGGATGGGGATTTCTTGTACTATTATAAACAGCCCTAAATCTCATAAATAATACCTGCAACACGCTGTCTGAAATTAGATGTACAAGTATAGAAGAAAGTTACTCTTTTGTTATTAGTTCTATTAGGCGAATCGAATCGGAAATACACTTTGAACATACATTCTTTTTCAGATCCAAATCCTTAAACTCCATTTCACCCTCTTCTGTTGTAAAGTCACAATTTAAAAGAGCCTTACAGTCGAGAGAATCATACAAAGCGGTAAAATCAACAGTAAACTTTTGAATCATTTCATTTGTTGCATTTCTAGCATCAATATTTTCTAGGTGCTTCTTTGAGTTGTATATTCCCAATGCCATAAAAGAACCAGTAACTGCACCACAAGTCTTTTGCATTTTTCCCATTCCGCCACCAAAACCATTAGATACAGCTAAAGCCATGTCTGGATCGAATTTCAAATAATCTGAATAAGATGTTAGTACAGCTTGTGCACAATTCATCCCATTGTAAAATGAATAGATGGCTTTTTCTTCAATTTCTTTCATCGGATGCAATTTGTTACGATTGAATATGATTGACAACAAAGATAGCTATATTCCTAAATTGACAAAAGCTCACTTTCGAGTGAGCTTTCATTATTTTTAATATTTACTCCTTCTCAATTCGAATCTATTTCACTCTAAATGATGAACTAAGTCGAATATCATTAGATGCGGCTCCAACTTTCACTTGGAATTCTCCAGGCTCAACTACTCGTTTCATTTCTCTGTTCCAAAGTGCTAAATCATCGGGTAACACGGTGAAAGTAACTTCTTTTTCCTCTCCTGGATTTAAATCAACTCGCTTAAAGCCCCTTAGCTGCATAACAGGCGTTGCTACCGAACTATAAGAATCAGTAATGTATAGTTGAACAACTTCTGTTCCTTCCCTGCTTGAAGTATTCTTTACCTTCACCTTAACAGTTTGATTTTCTGATTTAGCGATTTCTGGTTTTTCAGTTGTCAAATTAGAATACTCGAATTTACTATAGCTTAATCCATGACCAAAGGCAAATAATGGCTCGCTATTTCCATCAACGTAATCGTGATTGTGTAAGCGTTGTCGGCTGTAGTAAGTTGAAAGTTGTTCGGTTCTACTTGGAAAGCTGATTGGTAATTTCCCTGAAGGGTTTACTTTACCTGTTATGATATTAGCAATGGCTTTACCGGCAAATTCCCCTGCATACCAAGTTTCCAAAATAGCATCTACCTTTTGAGATTCTTCTGTTAAGACCAAAGGTCTTCCGTTTTGAAGTACAAGAATAATTGGTTTTCCAACTTTTGATATTTCATCTAATAGTCTTTTGCTAAATGCATTTAATTCCAAGTTCATGCGGTCTCTACCTTCCCCTGTTTCTACATATTTTTCGCCTTGAACCAATACCACAACATCTGAGTTACGTGCTGCTTTAACAGCTTTTTCAAACATGGTTTCACCTTTCTTTTTAACTTCAGGAGTAATTATCCACCGCAAAGAAACTGCGGCGTTTTCTTCCAACTCGGCATATTCAAGCTTAATTGGGTACTTTTTACCTTTTACAAGACGAAGCTTATTTCTATTCCATTTACTTTTTGCCTGCTTGTTCCAACTATCAATAAGTACTTTTCCATTGATTGTTACCCTTGCATAGTCATCTGCAGAAAGTGCAAATTCATATGTCCCTGTTGTTTCGGGAACAATATAACCTGTCCAGCGAACTGAAAAATGATTATCTAATACACCTGCAGCAGGACTAAGATTATACCAATATTTCGTAAGGTTTGTGGTTTCAACTTTAGAATTGACAGGCTCACCAGACATTTCAATATTATTAAAATACTCCACAAGCAAGCCCTTTTCTCCTGTTTTTGTTGTCAGCATGTTAGATTCAATTTCTTGCATGCTACTTGTTGGTACACCCGCTTTAACAAATTCAACCGCGTAATTCGTATTTTTAAAAGCTTCCAGAATTGTCGTTCCTTCAACTTCCTTTGGTGCATAATCGCCCAACATCAATTTATCGGCCATTTCTCCAATAACTGCAATACGCTTTACATTATCTGACAAGGGCAATACATTGTTTTCATTCTGCAACAAAACAATTGACTTATGTGCCGATTCCAAGGCTAAATTCTGATGTTTTTCACAATGATATCTCTCCTTCTGTAGCTTAGCATCTGTGTATGGATTTTCGAATAATCCTAAACGGAATTTAACATACAAAACACCTGAAACTGCGCGGTCAATATCTTGCATACTAAGCTTACCATTTTCTATTGCATCTGTTAATGTTTTCTCAAAAGTTTCATGACTGTAGTCGTAAAACTGCATATCCAATCCATTTTTAACTGATGTTATGATAGCATCTTCGGGCGAGTCTGCTGTTTTATGCCTGTCATGCTGCAATGTTATTGCTCCTAAATCTGACAGAACAAAACCTTTAAATCCCCACTCATCACGTAACAGATCTTTAAGCAACCAAGGATCGCTAACAGCCGGAATACCATCCCATTCGTGATAAGCTGCCATTGCACCAAGTGCACCAGCTTCCATAAAAGCTTTTTCAAAAACATATAAAAAGTGACTACGTGCCTGACGTTCTCCAATATAAACCGGTCCTGCATTTTTACCAGCCTCAGGTATACTATGAATTCCAAAGTGTTTTGGCTCTGCAACAACGGCATCATCGGCAGTTAGATCATTACCTTGCATTCCTTTTACCATGGCCACTCCATTTCGAGCTGCTAAATAGGCATCTTCTCCATAGGTTTCCTGAACACGTCCCCAACGAGGTTCGCGACTTATTCCTAACACCGGTGCAAGTACCATATGCACACCTACCGATCTCGTTTCTGAACCGATAGCATTCCCAATTTTCTCATTTAGATCAACATCCCACATACTGCCTAGCCCAATTGGTACAGGATATGCCGTTGATTTAACGCCACCATATCCGTGCAAAGCTTCTTCTATTAATAATGCAGGTATGCCCAAACGCGTATTCTCTATAAAATATTTTTGAACTTCGTTTGCCCGTTCAGCAGTCTCAGGATAAAAATCATGTATGGATCCTGCACTTATGCCATTCAAAACCTTTTCAGCTTTTTCAATTGACAATTTTCCATTCTCTAAAAGATCACCTCCAGCGTACATGTCCATCTGTTTGATTTTCTCTTCTAGTGTCATTCTAGAAACCAAATCAGATACACGTGTTTCAATATCAAGATCTGAATTCTTATAATCCGGAAGTTTATAAGCTTGTGTACAAGAATTAATTATCAAGTACAAAATAAAAATCAGGCTAGTTTTATGCATGTGTGCTTTTTAGGTTAGTCCGTTCTTGTCTGTTCTGCAATTTTAACAAACAAAGATTAGTTTTAAATTAAAATCCGATTAATCCAACAACTGTTTAATTAATGCGAACATTCATAATTAAAAAAAGCCCACCTGAAGGTAAGCTTTCTTACTTATTAATTTCTTGACAACCTTACTATTGAACTATCCCCCAATTCTTATTAGGCTCTGCGCCCATTTCCAGCTCTAACTTCCCTCCTTTTAGTAATTCCCCTGCAGGAAATTTAAAGTCTTGTAAAGCCTTTCCATTTAGTTTAGCAGATTGCACATATTTGTTTAAGCGAGAAGCATTCTTTGCTTCAATCACAAACTTTTCGCCTCTACCAAACTGCTTACCCAAATAAATTTCAACTTTTTCGTATAGTGGACTCGCAATTTCATAAACGGGTTCGGTGCTGCAGCCTCCATCGGTTTGAAACAGACCTAATGAGGTCATTACGAACCAACCACTCATTTGTCCCTGATCTTCATCACCTAAATACGCATTAGAAACACCCAGACCGTAATATCGATCCATGATGGCCCTGCTCCACTTTTGCGTTAACCAAGGTTTTCCAACCCAGTTAAACAAGAAAGCAAAATGCATCGATTGCTGATTTCCCTGCATTACCGGATAGTTCCAATATTGATCATTTAATCCGTTGAAACGCGTTTTATCACTTTCTGTAAATCCCCAATTCAATCGTTCAATGAAACGTTCTTTTCCAATGGCATCAGCCAATGCAGGAACATCTTGAGGCACAAAATAGGTCAACTGCCACGAGTTTCCTTCCACATAATGATGATTTGCTCCCGATTTGTATGGATCAAAATCCGACAACCAATTTCCTTTGGCATCTTTCATTCGAGCGTAACCCATATCCTCATCGATGATGTTTTTCCAATAATATCCTCGTTTTAAAAATTTCTTATAATCAGAATCTTTACCCAAAGCTTTTGCAAACTGAGAAACCGTCTAATCATCGTAAGAATATTCCAATGAATTTGAAAATCGTCCTTCATCGTAAGGTACATAACCATGTTTTAGATAGGTTACCAAATCTCGGTTACCGGCAAACCCGCCGCCTACTTTTTGTGCCGGAGTTGTTTGCATTTTTCTCACGGCTTCGTAAGCTTTTTCAACATCATAATCTCGAATTCCCATTTGGTAAGCACCAACAATCAGTGGAATTTCGTGTTCTGCCACCATAACAGGAACATACTCCATTCCTGCCGGACCTTTAGCCAGCCAGCCATTGGCATCGTACATGGCTAATTGCGATTTTACCCATCGGTTGCTCCATTCCGGTGTTACCAAATTCCAAAATTGATTTAAATTCCAAAAGGTGTTCCAGAAAGCATCGCACCCCAAGGCAGGAGAAGAAGGATCTTTCATTATTCTGATCTTTTCATCTGCATCTCTCCACTCACCATTCACATCAGAAAAAATATTACGACTACAAATAGACCGATACATTGCATTGTAGAAACGCTTTTTCTCTCCTCTGTCGTTGCTTGAAATTTGCACTCGACCAAGTAACTTGTTCCATTCTGAAACGTGATACGCTTTTACTGCATCAAAACTCCAGTCGAAAGGATCGGCAATCTCAGTTTTTAAATTCTCCGAAGCATTTTTGATGCTTACATAGGAAATGCCAGTACGAACTTGAACCTGATTGCCTTTTTGCTTGGCAAATTCAACATAAAATCCTGCATCTTTCGGGTTTTTACGACTGATTTTTGTTAATTCCAAAACCTCATCATTTATCCAGGCTCCACTTTTTACTATAGGCTGATCAAATTCGATTACGAAGAAAATTGTATATTCCTGATCGATTCCTCCAGCCCAGGTATTTTCTGTTAACTGATGAGAAAATCCTTCGATTCGCATATCGCTTACCTGAGTAATTTCCACCTCTTTATTTTGATAGGTATATTCACAAGGAATTTGCAAATCGATTAAGATTCTGTTCTCCAAAGAATCTGGAAATGTATACCTCTGAAATCCACAACGTGTAGTAGAAGTCAATTCAGCTTTAATATTATAATCGCTCAAATTAACCGTATAATATCCCAATGGAGCCTTTTCTGTTGATTTATCAATTCTCGATCTATAGCCACTATCCGGATCCTTCTCATCACCAACTTTAATCTGCAATTGACCATTTGTAGGCATAATACCCAAACCAGCCACAGTCCATTCATGAACATGACTGAAACAACCAATGGATTCAAAATTAGGTTCGTATCCACCTTGCCATGCAGCATTCTGATTATCAGGACTTAATTTTACCATACTAAATGGCATCCATGGTCCTGGAGCAATCATCCAGCGAGAATGACCCGCTCCCATTTTGGTATCAACATATTCTGCTGGCGTAATACTATCGCACGGCATTCTAATGATTTCACCTGATTCAATTACTACCTCATCAGCCAAAATTTCATACTCACTGCTTTGTTTAGATGAAACTGAAGGCATTAGAGCTTCAAATTGGTATCTTCCTTTCTCAATAGTTTCGCTAAATATTTCTTCACCATCCAATAAAACTTTAAGCTCTGGTTTTCCAGATAAATGCTCTACATCTACCATTAATACTTGAAAGCTTTCTCCATTCAATTCTAATTCATAATTAGTAGCAGAAACATCACGCAAGTGAATCGAAATATCTTTGCAGAGCTCAACACTTCCTGGCCCTTCCAATTTAATTTGATCAAATTTTAACCACGAACCTTCAATTGTTGATAAAGAAATCTCATTTCCTCCATTTTTAATTAAGTGATTTGGAAGTGGTATTTCAATCAAATATTCCAGTGAATCTGATGGTATCGAATCTATTTTTGAAGCTAAATTATTCGCAGGCAATCTGTATTTCCACGACTTTCCATTTACTGATATCTTGAAAAGTGGCAAATCTTCAGAATTGCATTCCAAAACATCAACTGTCAATTTCCATTCTCCTGATTTTGAAATTTCATCAACACCAAACAAAATATTTAAGGTGCTTGACCTCCAACCCGATGTTCCCCAAGTTCCTCCCCAAGTATCACTAATACCAGGAATAATGTACGGCCAATCTTTCTTTACATCAGATGTTCCAACCAAAAAATACTTGTCTTCCCAGCCAAAATCATTAGCTATATAATTCTGATATTCATTATTTGACAATGCAAATTCTGATCCCGAATTGTCGTTCTCACCAATCTGCCAGATAAGCTGACTCTTAGGTGTACAGGCGCCAAAAAACATACTGGTTAACAGGACTAAAAAAGATAGTTTTTTCATCTGTTTCATTTGATTAGGCTTATTTCACGAATGCTTTAACGACCATTATTTCTTCTTCGGATTCATTGATGATTTTATAAGATCCTGCAGCTGCCGGAATAACAAAGGTTTCAGCATAATTGAATCGCTGACGCATTCCATTCTGAGTTTCAACAATGATACTTGTTCCTTCCACAAGAGAAAGTACATTGCATCGATTTTCCGTTTCTATATCTACTTCAGTAGTAAAATGGTAACGATGCACATCGTAGGTATGTGATTCATGCGTTGGCAAATGATACTGCTTCCAATCTGCTCCTTCGTTTAACAGATATGGATGAGCTATCAATTTGTCTTTCACATACTGTCCTTTTCTGTCAAAATTCAAATTTTCCATTCCTCTTTCCACATTAATCGGACGAGGTTTTCCATCGAAATCAACACGCAACCAATCGTACATCTTAAAGGTGAAAATATAAGGCGTTGTACTAATTTCAAGCACTAAATTTTCAGTTCCAGAACCATGAATGGTTCCCGGAGGAATTAAGAACAGATCGTGCTTGTTGGAATCATGAATCTGCACGTGCTTGGTGATATCAATTTCCTTCTTATTCTGGAAACTGTACTTCAAATCTGCTTCGAATGCTTTCGAATCAATATCTTCCTGAAATCCTAAATAACACTTGGCATCTTTACCAGCATCTAATATGTAATAAGTCTCTTCCTGTGTGAAACTTTCACCAAAATGTTCTTTGATATACTCTGGCTGTGGATGACATTGAATGGAAAGATTTCCTCCATCGAAAGTATCTAAAAAGTCGAATCGAATTGGAAATTCAAAACCGTATTGCTCAGAATGTTTTCCCATTACCGCTTCTGTCTCTTGAAACATGATGCAGTCGAAAGATACTTCCAACAAGTTTGTTCCACTTTCAAATAGCAAACCATTCTCTGGAACAATTAATTCAAACGACCATGCATAATTGATGACCTCTTTGTTTAAGCCATCGATTTTATCCATTACCCATTGTCCTCCCCATGCTCCAGGCTCGAACCACGGACGAACACGGAAAATATTGGTAGCCATTTCTCTCAACCCATCACGCAAATCTGTTCCCTTCATCCATGTTAATTCAGAAATACGCTGTTCATCAATCACAAAATCAATTTTAGAAAGAAGTGCTTGCTTGTGTTTGTTTAAAACAATCCAATCGACAAAATAGAAGCGTTTGTACATTGGTTTGCTTTCCAGTGCAGTACTTGCTCCCAAATTGGTAATGCTTTGCGCACGGGCTCTAAACTGAAGCTCATTTTTTGGTAAATCAATGTAAATTAATTTGCCTTCCCAATTAGCCAAAGAAGCTCCCGAACCATAAATAATATTGATATCAGCATCTGTATTTTGCTGTAATACTTGTAATTTTTGCTGATCAAAGAAGTCTGCAAGATCAATGCTCGCTTTGGTTCCAAAAATTGGATCATCACCCCCTAAAAATGGTTCAATCATCTGATCAATTTCAGATTCTGGCTTCACCGCCAAAGCAACATTCACCCAATTCACCTTCTTTCCCAAACTTGTAAATTGAGTGTTCAACTTTTCTTTTATCTGATCATAGAAAACACCAACATATCCATCAATTACAATGGTTTTTTCATTGACCAACTCCTGCACCAGTTTCTCTACCCCAACATGAATCTTCCCATCTTCCATCTGCAAAGACGGATACAAATCGTATTTACCAACTACAGATTCACTTCTCTTCAGCGGAAGTAAATATTGATCTGATTTTCTTTTGTTCTCCATCACCTTACTATTTTTCAACTGCATCTTCTAACATTTCAATTGCTTTGTACAACACTCCTGCCGAACCTCGGAAAGTTCCCGATCCTTTTGGCTCATTTTTTTCGGTATACCATTCGTAAAAACCATCGTTCACAACCACTCGATTTGTCATTGGTTGCAACTGTTCGTAAGCTTCCTGAACAAAGCCATATTTCACCAACTGCTGAATCATTCTGGCTCCAAACCAAGTCCAGTCTCCACCGTTCTGATAACCATAAGGATACATTCCTTTGTTCTCAAAATATCCTTCCGGATATGGAGGATACATCGTCAGTCCAATCGAGCCAGCTCCTGATGCTTTCACATTTGCAATCATCTTATCCAAAGAAATTTTGATTTGCTCATTGTTTAGTAAGCCTGCTTCAATTGCAACAGCAGTTCCACCATGATAAAAGATCTCATTTTCATTGAAAGTATCTGGGAAAGGTGAGCCGTCTAAATAAACATGAGGAATGAACTTCTGATTCTGCTCATCCCAAAGGTGTTTCATGGTATTTTTCGCCAAATCATTTCGAATCGTTCTCCACTTTCCTTCTTTCGAAGGATCCAGCTCCATAAGGTTATCAATAGCAATTAAAAACATAGCATTGTCGTAAACATCAACGCAATACTTCGTATCCTCGGTAATGTAAACTCCCCAAGGATGGCAATGCTGAACATCTCCCCAATCGGAAGTGGTAGCTCCCCAAATCATACCATGTTCTTTACTCCAACGGTGATTCAACAGAAAATCCATGGACCATTCGATGCGATCAGCAACCGATTTATCTCCAATTTTTTCATTTAGGAAATCTTGATCTCCTGTTTTTTGAACGTATTTGTAAACAGCCTGTGCCAATGACGCTTCATGATCTGTTTCAACCGTATTTTTATGTCCGCAATAAATGGGTTCCAAATCGTTGTAGATGTATGTATATCCACCTTCTACATCAACGGCTTTTTCTTTTGGGATAAATCCATCAATAATGTTTCCATCGGCTCCCTGTAAGCGGAAAAACACACGCAAATTCTCCTTTAAGGATTCCTTTGGATACACTTCTGCAGAAAGTTCTATGAAAGTGGCGTAGTCGCGAATCCAAACCTCGCCATAACCATCACCTGCATTAAAGCCTGTTTTTACAACTTCCAGAGCCTTTTTCTTTACAAAATAAAAACTCTCATTTGTCTGAATCGACGTTTTCAATTCATTACTGATTTTAGGTTCTGATTTGCAACCAAACAGCATGATTGCCATTACCAGGATCACTAAACTATTTCTCATTGTTGTATAGATTTACCGTTGACTTTTTATCAATTTCTATTCTTGCTCCATCCACCAAATCAGAAAACGAAAGTTCATATCCATTTACTGTATTGCCATTTAACTTTACAGATCTCACCAAAATATTTTCCGGAGAGTTATTATTGACTTTAATCTCAATATCTTTCCCTGAATAGTAATCTGGGTTTAGCTTGATTTTTATTTCATCGAAGGCAGGACTACCAATTTGCATGCTTGGATTTTCGCCGGTTAATCCAGCAACGTCGAACAAACCAATGGAAGCCATTACATACCATGCTCCCAACTGCCCCTGATCCTCATCTTGTCCATAACCATAGCCATGAATTGGATCGGCACCATAAAACTCATTACAAATTGTTCTAGTCCAGTATTGTGTTTTTTCCGGCTCTCCTGAAAAGTTGTACAACCAAGGAATATGCAAACTAGGCTGATTCCCATGATTGTAAATCGTTTTTACTCCTGCAAAGGCATCAATCTCTTTTCCGCCACCAAAACCATTCTTTCTCGATGCAATAAATATTGAATCCAATCTTTGATTGAACTGTTCTTTGCCAATCATCTCTACCAGTTTTTCTGGTTCATGAGGAACATAAAAGCTGTATTGCCACGAATTTCCTTCCTGAAAACCTCTCCATGGCTCTAAAGGATCAAATTTTGACACAAACTCACCATCCGCCGTTTTAGGACGAATAAAACCAATAGAAGAATCGAATATGTTCTCCCAATTACCCGAAAGTTTCATCAATTGATTGTACTCCTTTATTTTGTTCAATTGTTTGGCAAATTGAGCTACCGCATTAGCACTAAATGAATACTCTAGTACATGCGAAGCAGAAAAGGCACTTGCCTCAGGAATGTCTCCCCACTCTTCCTTGTGTGAAATAAATCCATTCTCTAAAAAGCTTTTTACATCCATTTTCCCTGAACCAAGAGGTCGGTCTTGCCAGCCCAATTCATTTTTTAAGCTAGCCTCAAAAGCCAATTCAGTATCGTAATTTCTGATGCCACAATTGTAAGCAGATGCGATTACTAG
>JBFFMG010000034.1:0-16996 GCA_041554215.1 Labilibaculum sp. | reverse complement strand
ATTGAAGCAAACTATACTCCTTATGCCGACACGGGTGTTTTCAGCATCTATTTTGGTACCGACAAAGGCAATTTAGATAAATGCCTTAGTTTAATCAATAAAGAGATGGATTTACTTTGTACAAAAAAACTAGGCCCGGGACAGCTTAATAGAGCTAAAAATCAGATGATTGGTCAGATTGCCATTTCTTCTGAAAACAATGAGAATCTTATGCTTAGCATAGGAAAAAGCTTCCTTTTATACAATAAAGTTGACTCCTTGGAAGAATTGTATCAAAAGGTAGAAAGCATAACTGCCGAGCAATTACTTGAGGTTGCAAATGAAATCCTAAATAAAGATCTATTAACCACTTTGATGTATAAATAAGCATGATAGAAGTTAACAAAGAGCTTGAAGACTATATATTAAACCATACCGAAACAGAAGATTCTGTATTAAAAGATTTGACCCGTGAAACCCACGTAAAAATGCTTCGCCCAAGAATGTTATCCGGTCATTTACAAGGTAAATTTCTAAAAATGACCTGCCAAATGATTCGCCCTTTGCGAATTTTAGAGATTGGTACTTATACGGGCTATTCGGCAATTAGCATGGCAATGGGAACCAGTAAGGATTGTATCATTCACACTATTGATTGCAACGACGAACTGGAGCACTTCACTCGCAAATACATTAAGCGATCGGGATTTGAGGAGCGCATTCAATTTCACATTGGAGATGCTCTGAAAATTATTCCTCAACTTGAGGAATGTTTCGATTTGGTTTTTATCGATGCTGATAAGCGCCAATACATAGAATATTTTGAGGCCGTTTTTCCCAAACTTAAAAAAGGTGGATTTGTTTTGGCCGATGATGTTTTATGGGATGGTAAAGTTGTTGAAGAAATCGACAATAACGACAAGCAAACTCAGGGGATATTAGAATTCAATCATTTTATTCAAGAGGATTCCAGAGTCGAAAATCTAATTCTTCCGATACGACATGGTTTAATGATGATCCGAAAAAAATAAATTCAGAGCCAAAAGGGTAAAGCTTAAAAGGAGAAAACGATACGTTTCAAAACAAAAAAATAGAATTCTCCCTTTTTAAGGGGAGATCCCGACAGGGAGGAGGGGTGTTTAAATAAAAAACATCAATACTTTTTCAATTCTCATTCATTAACATCAACAATCTTAACAAGAATGGTAGCACCAAGATTAACATGCCCTTGCTTTTGAATCTGCTTCCATCCTTTCTTCTCCAATTCGTTGGCTATTGCGCCATTCAACATGCCATGGGCAACTAAAACAGCTGTTTCTTCATTAAATGCAACTTTAATCAAGTTTTCAGCCGCCTGTTTAGCTCGAAACTTTGCTTCTTTATGGCTTTCTATTCCCCGATGATTAAAACCCAACAGCCAGCTTCCCCGGCTAAAAGCCTGCCAAAGTCCCAATGGCAATTTAAAGAAGCTATTTGCTGATATCATTCTAATTTCAAACTCCCGAAAAACAGAATCAGAAACAACGGTGTAATTATCTCCAAAAATATTCAAAGCTGTTTCCTGAGAACGAGGCAAACTGGAACAATAAATAATATGATTAGGGCGTAAGTCAACCGCTACGAATGACGAATCGAATGGGATAATTGGTGCAGAATTGTAATCAGATAAATATTGTTGAGCCTCTGCAGCCGAATAAACCCAATTCTTTTTTACATTGGGTTTGGCATGGCGGATTAAATAGATTTGAAGCATTCGCTTCCCTTCCTTCTTCAAATTCGATTGAATAGTGGAATCAATTTTAGAGACACAAGTAAAAGCATCGCAATTAGTTTTAGCAATCTGTTCCATCGAATGTCTCTCCTTCTGCAAATTATTCTGAGCAGAACACCCCAAAAGAAAAAATCCCAAAACGGCTATTGGAAATGCTTTAACACTATTTTTAATCGCTATCAAGTTTCTGATTTTAAAATGATCTAAAACCAAAATTAATAATTATTAGTTGATATAAGCAGATGCTATATTCAAAAACAAACCTCAATGTATTCCGAAATTATTTTTTTCTATTCTCTAACCACTTAGAAAATGAATACAGCACTTTTAAAATAATACCACAGACAGCACAGAGTTACACAGAGAAAAAAATTACTAGAAAAACTATGTTGATCACAGTGCTCGAAGTGGTCTAAATTTAATTTCAAACTCGCTGCTAATAGATCTAAAAGCTGAAAAAAAGCTCTAAGATTCTCGACGAATCAAAATTCCAATTTTAACAATAAAGCAAGCCCATTACAAGGCCGGAAGCAGAAAAAGTAATATCTTTGCACCGTTTTAATAGATTCAAAAACAATATGGAAACAAAAAAATTAACCCAATTTAGTCCTGGAGCAGGCTGTGGGTGCAAAATATCTCCTAAAGACTTGGAATGCATTTTAAAAAGCAGCAGTCCGCTTATTCCAAATCCAAAAATGTTGGTAGGTAACGATACAAAGGATGATGCTGCAGTTTACGATTTGGGAAATGGACAAGCTTTAATTAGCACCACCGATTTTTTTACTCCTATTGTTGATGATCCATACGATTTTGGTCGAATTGCGGCAACCAATGCCATCAGCGATATTTATGCCATGGGCGGAAAACCAATTATGGCTTTGGCTATTTTGGCCTGGCCTTTGGAAAAATTATCTACCGATATTGCTCAAAAAGTAGTGGAAGGTGCCCGTGATGTTTGTGCTGATGCTGGAATCCAATTGGCTGGTGGTCACTCTATCGATATAGGCGATCCTGTTTTTGGACTTTCGGTAAACGGACTTGTTGCAACCGATCGCGTAAAGAAAAACAACACTGCAACTCCAAATTGTACTCTTTTCCTTACAAAACCATTAGGTATTGGCGTACTAACTACTGCCGAAAAAAAGAAATTAATTGCACATGAGGATAATAAAATTGTTGTTGATTTGATGTGCAGCTTAAATAAGGTTGGTGTTGTTTTTGGTGAGCAAAATTACATCAAATCGATGACTGATGTTACCGGTTTTGGTTTATTGGGACATTTAGGGGAAATCTGCGAAGGCAGTAATGTAAACGCTGAAATTGACTACACTGCCGTTCCTAAAATTGAGGGTGTTGAAGAACTAATTCAACAAGGATGCACACCTGGTGGAACCAGAAGAAACTGGGCTTCATACGGACATTTAATTGGTGCGATTACCGAAGATCAGAAATCATTGCTTTGCGATCCGCAGACGAGTGGTGGCCTTTTGGTTGCAGTAGACGACAATCACCTCGATGAATTCATTGCGCTGGCTAAAAGTGAAGGTTTTGATCTAAACCCAATTGGAAAAATGCTTGAGCGCACAAATTCAGATGCACCTTACATTAGCGTTAAATAAAAACTATGCAACGAAATACATTAATTCAGGTTACTCAAAACGGAATGGGAACCGGCAGCGAAGAATTGGGTTTGAAATTAATTACCAATTACTTTAAACTTTTGGATGCCGATGGACGAACACCTAAAATCATTGTTTTTTACAATGCAGGTGTAAAATTGATCTGTGAAAACTCTCCTGCTTTGGAAGCTTTACAAAACCTAAGCAAGAAAGGAGTACAGCTTCTTGCTTGCAAAACTTGTTTGGAATTTTTCACCTTAACGGATAAAATTAAAGTAGGAACCGTTGGAAGCATGCCCGATATTATCACCCTTCAGGCTGATGCCAATAAGGTGATCAACCTATAAAGCTAAAAACGGTAATTGGTACATAGTAGTTCGTATTCTAAAAACCAATTCTATATTTTTGTTTAAATATTTACAAAGCTTATCTGCACTCCAGATGAGCTTTTTGATTGGGCAGCTTCTACGTCTCACCGATAAAACATCTTTTCATATCTACAAAGCTCATACCCGATAAAGAAATCATTTCTATTCAGATTTTCCCGTCATTAAAGCGACAGATCACATAAAGCTTTGTATATTTAATACACAATTGTCTTTTTTATGTTCGTGAATAAATTTTTCACATACCTGCTCCTTTTCATCTTCTCATTTCAAAGTTTTGAAGTGATATTTATCACTGTGAACTTTAAAGTAAATCAGGATTATTTTGCAGCAATTTGTACCAATAAGGACAAACCTGAAATGAAGTGTAACGGGAAGTGTCACTTAAAAAAACAAATACAGGAACACGAAAAGGAAGAATCTTCAAAAGATAAACAAATCACCGAAAAAGAATATCAGTTATTCATTCAAAGCATAAACATCCTCAAAAATGAGCCTGCAATTCCCAGTTCTGAAAAACAATTAGCTTACTCGGAAACATTGTATCCTGTCCAACATTCGTTTGATATTTTTCATCCTCCAAAAATTAAATTCTGATCGATTAACATCTATCAATTCTATATTGATAATTCACTGTTTATTAAACTTTATTGGAAGGCTTGCATCCTAACTACACGATTTAAGCAGACTTCCCATACCTAGTAACTACATTACCTAAAATACACAGGAATGAAAAATATACTAATCGTTTGTCTCCTATTAATTGGGATACAATCGAATTCACAACAAACTATTAAACTTCAGGATGCTGACACTGGAGAAGCAATATCCTTTGCTCATTTCATTTATCAGAATCAAAAAGGATCAAGTAATATCGAAGGAGAAATATCAATCAAATTTGTCCCTGAAGAAAAGCTACACATTTCTCATGTCAACTATGGCAAACTCGAAATATCAAGCGATCAACTGCAGGAAGCATTAAAAAATGGAGTGCTTAGATTCACTCAATCCTTTATCTCATTACTACCAACTACAGTAATTGCAAGAGCAAGTGCCACAACCAAAAACGATATCATGAAAGTCCGTATCAGCGATAAGCTTTCGCACGATGCTGGTGATTTTCTGAGCCAGAGCGCATTAATTGGTGGCATCCGAAAAAGTGGAAGTTATGGATTCGATCCTGTGCTTCGTGGCTTTAAATACGATCAATTAAACCTGGTTATGGACAATGGAATGAGTGCAACTGCGGCTTGTCCAAACCGAATGGATCCGCCAGCCAGTCAAATTCCAATGAGCATGGTCGATCGGGTAGAAATTGTAAAAGGCCCACATTCACTGCGATTCGGGAATGCTTTTGGGGGTAGTATTCATTTTAAATCGGCTCCGGCAAGTTTTAGCGAAACCACAAAAGCATTTGGCAGAGCAAGTGGAAGTTACGAAAGCAATGGAAATGTATTTCGGACGGAAGCCATGGCGGGAGCCAAAGGGAAATTCTACAATTTTGGTGTTTACGGAGCCTACAGCGAAGGGGGTGATTACGAAGATGGCAATGGCGACAAAACTCCTTCCGGTTTTAACCGGCACAACATCGGGATGAGCAGTGTGTTTGAAGTATCCGATTCTCAGAGCATCAAGCTAACAGCAAATAACAACTTTGCCAAGGATGTAGATTTTCCTGCTCTGAATATGGATTTACGGGAAGATGATACCTGGTTGTTTAGCCTTGCTCACAAAATCAATTTTAAGAACACAAGCATTAGCTCTTTATCGACTTCTTTTTACGGCTCTTTTGTTGATCACAGCATGGATAACCTGACCAAGGATTTGAATCCGAGAACGGTGAATGCAATCACATTGGCAAAAACAAAAAACTATGGTGGACGATCCGAAGCAAGTTTTCAATTCAAGACCAGTTCTCTTTTTGCTGGCATCGACTACAAAGCCGAAGAAGCCGAAGGAATACGTTCACGCGAAATGCTAATAGGGCCAATGACTGGGACAAGCTTCTTCGATAATCTTTGGCAGGATAGTAAAATTTCCAAATTTGCCTTGTTTGGAGAATATCATTTTTCAGTGCAAGAGATTTATTTTGTAGCCTCCACCCGTTTGGAACACAACAGTGCTGAGAGTAGAGAAATCACAAGTGAATTTACAAATGCAAATCCAAAAAATCCATCTGACAAACTAAATATTTCGGCAAGTGTTGGCGCCACTCACGATTTCTCGGAGCAAATTAGAATGGGATTGTGGTTGGGAAGAGCCGAGCGCAGTGGAAGCATAACCGAACGCTTCATCAACTATTTAGCAGTAGATGTTGATCCATACGAGAGGATTGGAAATGCAAATTTAAAATCGGAAATCAACTATCAGTTGGATTATAATTTCACTTGGAAAACCGATCAATCAGAATTGGGAGTCACTCTATTTGCGTCAATTCTAGAAGATTACATTAGCTCACAAATCAGAACCGATTTAACGCCTAGGTTAGCCTCTGCTCCTGGTGTGAAACAATATTACAACATCGATAAAGCAGTAATGCGCGGTTTCGAATTGTCCTGGTATCAGAAAATTGCATCTTCCATTTATCACAAGGCAAATATTGCCTACACCTATGGTAAAAATCAAGATTTCAATCAGCCTTTACCTGAAATTCCTCCGCTCGATATCAGGTATGCATTGGGAGCTTCCTTTTGCAGAAATAAGTTTCATCCGGAAATAATGATTCGGCACGCTATAGAGCAAAATAGAATATCAAGTAGTTACGGCGAAAGCAAAACACCCGCTTTTACCCTTGCCGATATTAAAGCATCTTACGATTTCTCGGATAAAATAAGTCTAATTGGTGGCGTAAGAAATCTTTTTGATGAAGCCTATTACGAGCATTTAAACAGATCGGTAAAAGGCAGTAGCAAGGCTATTTATGCTCCAGGACGTAGTTTATATATGACTCTTAGTTTAAATCTTTAATAAATTAAAAAATCCACCACTGAGGATGCTGAGTTTCACAGAGTATACCACCGTACTATTTCTCTGTGACACTTTGTAACCTCTGTGGTAAAATAATCGCTATGAAAGTTAATAACGCACGAAACTTTAGTTCTTTCTTACACTTTGTATTTTTTTACAAAAAAGTATAAGTGTAACCAAAATTCACTTCCGAGAAATCGGCCTGACCAAAATTGGCATTGATATTTGCCCCAATAAAGAAATTACTCTTCGGCATTTTATTGGTGTTTATAAAATAGAAATTAAGTCCCATTCTGCTCGAAAAATATTTTTTCAACTTGTATTTCACCTCACTCGCACTTCCACCATAGGTTTTGTAGTATTCGCTATAGTAGGGTTTAAATATATTCAATCCTCCTTCTATATCCAATCCAAAATGGCCGATTAAGAATTCACTTCCCAAATGAAAATAGATGTTTGAAGCATTCCACGAAGGAGAATCAATATAATCAGGATTAGCAGTTTGCTCTATCTGATTGTAATAATGTTCGTAAAAGCGATACGTGAAGCCTGCCCGAACCTTAAGGTGCTGCTTAAAAAGAATCCCTCCACTTAAAGCTGTAGAATACACATTGCCTTTATCACCACCTATTGGCTTGCTTTTCCCGCCATATTCGTGAACTCCTAAGCCTGTTCGCACATTTATAAAATACCTTCGATCTGTGTCGACATCTGCACCCAAATAAACATCCTTCCTCTTTGAAACAAATGTTCTGAAATTCCACTGACAGGCAAGACTAACATGAGCGGAATTTAAGCCCATATTTGGCAATTTGGTGTGAGCATTCGAGGAATGCAGATAACCAGCACCCGCAAGGAAATTTATTCGATTAAGAGTAAATAATTCGCGGTATAAAAAAGCTTGGAAAGACCAGGTAAATTGAGAACCAATCGCTAAATTTTGCTCACTATCCTCATGCGATTTTGTAAAATAGCTTCCCCCAATTCCAAATTTTAGCGACCATGCTTTTTGCAAATGTCCCCAAGGATGAAACTGTATAAAAGGCATAATTCCATAAGATTTACCCAAAACTGAATCATTGCCAAAATTTGAATATGAAAAACTCACTCCAGTTGTTGGATGGTTATAATACTGACTCGAATGAAGATTACGAGTATCCCTTATTCCCACATTTAGGAATACTGATTGAACTGCATCTGTTTTTGGGAAATCGTTGTAATTTGCAACTGTTTTCCCCAACATTAACTCTGGTTCAACAAAAAACAAGTACTTCGATTCTTTAGACTGATCTTGTGCATTTGTAACACAAGCACAACTACTTACAAAAATCAACAGGAGAAAGATTTGTTTCAACATCACATATCCATTTTCTAATTATTTCATATCAAAAGTAATACTTAGCATAAAATATAACGACATGTTCAGCAATAAATTATTCCCCCGAAATTAAAATTACCCTTCTAAAACGGGCTTTACGATTTTTTTTTGCAGTATGCTTTTAAAATATCATAGTCTGCAACGGCTTTATAATTAACGAATCTGTTTAACCGACGCACATGCTATTTTCCATATAACATTTCTAATATCGCTAGAATATCCATTACAAGGATATTGCATTCTTAAATAACGAAGGACACATAAGCTCTTTTTAACGAAAACAAAACCGTTACTTCATTATATAATACCGTTCCTACATTCTTACTCTTCGTATTGAATTCTCCTGTATATTTTCGCTGTAAACAAATCAATAAACCTTATTTTCACAAACATGAAACAGATTTTAATTTTAACCATTTGTTTACTATTCACACAACTAGTAGCGGCTCAAAAAGTTATTTTGAAAAAAGGCGATGAACTAACTTTTAAGGAAACAACATTCATCCAAAACGGCGAAAGTAAGGCTAGTAAAGACTTCTCAAGATGGGAAAGTTTTACTCGGCAAGAAGTAAAGCTAAAAGTAACAGATGTAGCAGCTGATTATTATCAAATTGAAGCTAAAGGAAAAGAGCTTGAGAGGTATTCCCGTACCAAAAGCACACGCAGTAAGAACTGGCAGACCACTACGTTTCTGTATAATGAATTTAAAAGTGATTCATCAGAGATAAAGAGTCAGAATTATCAGCTGGTCAGCTGGTACAATTTCCAAGCAATAAGTTTTAAGTTGAATTTTAAAGGAGAAGCTTACGATGTAGTTCTCCCCGATACACTTGTATCCATTTTAAATAAGAAGGATTCAATCATCAAGACTAGTCTTTGTACCTCGATGGAAAAGTATTTCAAACCTATTCCTAAAGAAATAAATATTGGAGATGAAATAGCTTCATTAGGTACGATAAGTCAAGCGAACAGTAGCGATATCGTAATAAAAGGCAAAGGAAAAAATAAGGACGAACAATGGGAACGTAACTATATTATCAATCGGGACTCAGGAACAATAAAAGAACAAATCAACTCTCGGAAAATAAGTAAACAAACAAAAGAAGGAATTGAAACCTTTGAAAGCGTTACACGTTGCGTATTAATAACTAATAACACAAAAACATTTGCCTGCAAGTTTAGCAGAAACGATTTGGTAGTAGATACATTGTTTAAAGAAACAAATGTACGCTTACGTGGCAAAATAATAAATTCTCAGCCTAATGAAAAGATATATTTAAGCAGATCTTACTCCTTGCCTGGTGCTTATAACCGCGATCAGATTGAAGTTGATTTAAAGAAAGACAACAGCTTTGAAATAAGATTGCAACTTGATGACATTAAAGCCTTTGAATTTATTCACAAAGAAAAAGCCAATTTCTACCTACAACCTGGAGATGATTTGTTTCTAACAGTAGACATGAATCAATTCAGCGAATCGATTAAATGCACTGGTGTTGGAAGCAGTTCTGTCAACTATTGATTTGATAGATTTCTATTCAATAAGAAAAACAAAACCAGTCTGCGCGATATTAACGACAGGAGGGATGATTATCTTCAGCTAACACCAGAAAAGTACAAAACCAAAAGTTTAGCAATTCTTAGTCAAACTCAGGCATTCCTAACCAAATATAAATCACAGATTGCACCTGAAGTATATCTGGCAGATTATTATCAATACAAAATGAATATTGTTGATAATTTAAGGAATTCCCCAATATATCAGGAAATACACAGAGAAAGAGCAAATTTGAAACCACATCTCATTAAGCGCGAATTCAATAATATTACAGAATTAGTTCATCCTGATAATGCTCTAATGGCTTTTTGCCCAGATTATGATCGATTAATCAGAGCATATGTGTACTTCTTTTTAACCGGTAGAATAATAGATCAAACCGGACGAGGGAATTCTATATCTGTGAACAATTGGTATGATCATCAAAACATTTCAAATTACAATACCGCACATACCTATTTCACTGGTATGGCGCAGCACGTTCTTAAATATACTACCGTAGAGGATGCATTAAGTCAAGCAAAATGGACGACTTTTGTTAGTTTGTATGAAAGATTTCTAAAAGAATACCCCAATGCCAAAAGAACCCAATTGTTAAAGGAGGCTTATCAAAAGGCAAAAAAAGTTGCTGCGGGTGAAAAGGCATACGATTTTAATCTTGAAGATATAGATGGCAATTCTGTGAAATTATCTGACTTTAAAGGAAAGGCTGTTTTCATTGATTTTTGGTCGACCAGTTGCGGGCCTTGCCGCTACTCAATAGAAAATTATAGCACGGAATTATACGAAAAGGTGAAGGGTAAAAATATAGAATTTATATTTATCGCTTTGGAAAAGGATATCGATAAGGTTACAACCTATTGGAAAAAAAATAATATACCTGGTATTAAACTTATTGCAAAGGAAAAAGAGAAAATATTGCGAAGAAAATTCTTAATTGATGGAATTCCACACAACATCCTTATTGACATCAACGGACGGATTGTAAAAAACAATGTAAGTGATCCCCGTGAATTAATTTCCAATCCTAAATTGCTTTTGCAAGCCCTTGAGCCACCACTTACTGCAGATGAAAGTGCCCGTAAGATATCCAGATTGAAACTCATCATTTCAGTAGTGCTTGCTTTATTGTTTTTAGCGTTTTTAGGCTGGTGGCTAAACAGGCAATCAGTTAGCCGCAGGTTGAAACTAGCTGCCCTCAATACCAAAGTAAAGGAATTGGAACTGACCGCTATTCGCGCGCAAATGAATCCGCATTTCATGTACAATTGTCTGAATTCGATACAAAACCTAGTGCAAAAGAAGGAGACCGATAAAGCACACAATTACCTATCTAAATTTGCAAGCCTTATTCGCCAAGTGCTTAAGCACAGCGACAAGAATGAGGTGTCGCTGCACGAGGAATTGGAAATGATAAACGATTACCTGGAACTGGAAAAACTTCGTTTCGAAATAGATTTTTCGGTGGATGTAGCCGACAACGTAGATTGTTATTCTATTTTCGTTCCTCCCCTTTTGTTGCAACCCATTGTTGAAAACGCTATTTTGCACGGTCTTGTTCATAAAAATAGTGATCGCCAATTGAAAATAGCTGTGAGCTTGAATTCCCAAAATATTTGTATCACTATTGAAGATAATGGAATAGGAAGAAAAGCGTCGAACGGCTTAAAAAAGAATGGTAACGGAAAAGGATTGGACTTTTGCCGTGAACGATTGGAATTGCTGTCAAATAAAGATGATCTATCGTATCAAATGGATATAATCGATTTAACAGATGAGCAGGGTATAGCCCGAGGAACCAGAGTGAACATCTGCTATAATGATGAAGTATAATTAACCAAATAAACTAGCATTAATGCATACACTAAAAGCCATTATTGTTGACGATGAGATAAACAGCAGGGAAAACTTACGCGGCGTGCTAGATAAGTTCTGCCCCGAAGTTACTGTGCTGGGCGAGGCCTGCTCTGCAGTAGAAGCCATTCAAAAGATACAAGAGCATAAACCCATGCTTATTTTCCTGGATATTGAAATGCCGGGAGGGAATGGTTTCGAAGTGCTCAAATATTTTCAAAAACCCGAATTTGGCATCATCTTTATTACGGCATATGATCATTATGCCATTCAGGCCATCCGATTTTCAGCTCTTGACTACATCCTAAAACCCATTGATACCCTTCAACTAAAAGCAGCCATTCAGCGTTATATTGAACAAGTGGAGGCACATAACGAACGATTAATTCAGTTTATTAAAAACAATAAGCTAGCCCAAAAAAAGAAGAAAATCGCATTAGCATCGTTTGATAAAATCGATTTTGTCGAGGTTAATCAAATCATTAAATGCGAGGGGCAAGCGAATTACACAACAGTATTTCTAGCCTCTGGTGAAAAAATGCTTGTCTCGAAATCTTTAATTGAATATGAAGATATTTTGTTCGACTACGGTTTCGTGCGAACCCATAAATCTCACATTGTTAATATCGACCACGTAAAAACCTTTATCAAAAATGATGGTGGCTATCTCCTACTTTCTGATGGTTCAACCGTTCCTTTATCGCGCCGAAAACGTGATTTTGTTTTAAGTCAGTTAAAGACTTAAAAATTTACCGAGCTATTAATTGTTTTAACCTCACCTAAGTTGAAGAGGAACAAAACTTTGTAAAAAAATAGGACGAATAAAGTACATCAGATCATAAACATTCCCAAGTATTGAATTATTCCGACAAAATTAAAATTCGCCTTTCCAGGACAGGCTTTACAATCTTTATTTTTTTGCAATATGCTTTTAATACCTCAAAATCCTCAATTGCTCTCGGATTCGTTTCATCAATCAAAACTTCAAACTCACCTTTTAATTTTCCCAAACTATACGTATTCAAGGAAACAGTTAACAATTCCTCATCGTCCAAATCCTTCCCATTCCTCTCAACAACTATCTCTTTACTCGCAGCAAAATATTTGTAACTAATTCCTGAAACGTGAAGTAATTGACCATTTTTATCGATCGCATTCTCTTTTAAAAGACGTTTCAGCTCACCTCCCTTGATCAGAATTTGACAAATTCTATTTCCAAATGGCAAAATTGAACGAACCGATTTTAGGGTGAAATCTCCCACAGGAATATCAGCTCGTATGCCTCCACCATTAATAATTCCAACATTAGAATCGTGCCATTCTTTAAATGCATCACTAATTAAGTTTCCAGCAAGGCTTTCGCCGATAATCCCATCCTTAACACTAAGAGGAACTTCCAATTGGCATATTTTTTCAGTCAATTGTAAGTCCATATCTTTTTGATAATACAGCTCCATGTCGCGAAGATATTTCTCCGAAACTACCTTACTATTTAAGGGAATGATTTCAATCAATGGTTTTTTATTCCTCTCTAAACTAACCTTTGCCAAAGAACTCATATTGCCGGCAGTTGCAACAACAGGAACAATTCCTTTGTAAAAAACATTACTCTCGTGTTCAAACTGCTCCTCGGTCAAAATCAAATCAATTTCCGGAAAACGTTCTAAAAGTCTTCGATTAGTATCCAAATTAGTTTGCGTAATCAGCACCAAAAAATCAACCTTTCCAATCTTAGGCAACACCTTGGTAACAGCTACAAATAAATCCTCCTGAATCACCAAATCGTCATGAAAGCTGGTATGCATTGCGTCGGTCAAACCAATAAAACCTATTCGCATACCTGCAATTTTCTTAATTAAATAAGCAGGAAGATTAGCAAAAGCTTCGCCATCCCTGTTTTTAAGATTGGAGCTAAACCACTGCGATTTAGATTTAGACAAAAGCTCAATGGTATGTTTCGCTCCAAAATCGAATTCATGCTGACCAAAATTGCAGATGTCGACAGGAATTTCATTAAAAGCTTCAATCATTGGTTCCCCTTTGTACATTCCTCCAAAAAGAACACCTCCACACAAATCGCCTCCATGAATCAACAAAGTGTTCGAATTACTTCCTTTCACTTGGTCAACAATGGTTTTTAAACGGGATACACCTCCTCTTCCTCCCTCAACATCTTCTACAGGAAAAATTTGATGGGCATCGGTAAAATACAGTAATTCTACTTTTTGAGCTTGTAGTGCAAAACTACTTATAAGGAAAACAAGGAGTGAAATCATTCGAAACATCGCAGATTATTTTATTTATTTGGTAAAATAAGAATAAATACAGACCTATTCAAAGAATATTTCTTTGATAAATTCAAATAACATCAGTTTAACTTATGATCATGAACCCTACAAGTGAATCAAACATCAAATCGGCAACATTCTCAATTCGAGATCAATCATCGATATCATCCTTAAAAAAATTTACTTGTATCACTCATTCTACTATTTTTTATCCGACTCATTAAAAACTAATTTAAATATAGAATATCCTGAACTTGGAATTCTTATATTGTATTGGGTTTGCCATGAATATAAAAGATTTGAAACACATGATGTCTGACACTGAAAAAAATCTAACAACCAACCAATTGAACGATTTTGATATTTTGGTAAAACAATTGGAGGGTTACCAAAAACAATTAGAACAAAGCCTAACTACGGAAAATCTTTCACAAATAATTCTTAAGGAATTTCTTAATGTAAGCAATTTCTTTATCTCCATTGGTGATAAGGAGTTCTCTAAAATACAAACCAGCAAAAATTTCAATTTCACAACTTTATATATCTTAAACTATTTGTTACCCGAATCGTTTAAGAATTTGATGCTTATACATCGCGATGTTTTTTTACAATTACAGATTTCTAAAAATAAAAAACAGGAAGCCTTAGTTGATGAAGAAACGATTCACAATCACTTTAAAGAATCAAAAGAAATTTTGCTAAATGCAATCAATTCTGTAATTCAGGCAGTAATTACAGAACCCGATTCCATTGAACAAAACAGCAAAGAAAAAAAGAAAACCATTGCCAAAGCCAGACACCAACAAAATCCATGGGAAATATATAAGGGGCAATTTATCACCATCCAAAATCAAGTTGGTGAAATTGAAAAGTCTACTCAAGCTATATCTGAAATTATTACTGTTTTTAAAAATATTAAACATCACACCCAAGATATTTGTACTAATCTAACTAAGGAGGTTGAAAGTTCGAAACGATCTATCAATCAACTTATTGATTCTGTTCAAAACTTAAATGAAGTTGCGCAAATATCAAAAACCATTTTATTAGTTGATGATACAATTTCTAATCTGGAAGAGAGGAATCAACAGCAAGAGAATTTTGCTTTAGATATTGAATCCAAAATATCTACTCTTAAAGAATACAATATTCCCATTGCCTGTGAAGATGGATTATTGCTCTTTAAAAAAATAGATTTTAATAAATCGACCAAAAAGTGGCTGAACTATATATTGCTTCCTGATCTTATGGAACTTTGGCAAAACAGAGTAAATCTGATTGCCATTTATAAGCACAGCCTGCTAAACCTAAAAAGTAGTTTAAGCTTACTAAAAAACAATAATTCATTGGCAACATTGCCTTCCCAGATACAAAGTTTGCAAAACCTTTTGCAATCGGCCAACAGTAATCAAAGTCAGCAAAGAGAATTAACTGAACAAATACAACAAAATTTAACTGATTCCTTTTTAGTTAATCAAGTTTATAAATCAGATGATTTCTTAAAAGTTTCTTTGCAATCATCTTTAAGCCAGTTCACTTCATCTAAAAATATTTTTTTTGATGAAGTACAAAACAAATTGAAACACGTTCTTTCTTTTTTTAGCACTAAATATGAAATCAGTACAACCGACAATCCTTTCAAGAAACTAGAGGCATCCTCCAGATGCATTGATTACAGAAGCTTTAAAGCATCGAATATTCATTACGACACTCTTTTCCTAAACAAAAGCTTTATTGGAGACTTGTTCCTCGTTCCCCGAGAAACTGAAAAACAGAAACTAGTAGAGACTTTAAATCTATGGAAAAAAGGGCATCACAAAGCTGTACTTGTTGTAGGAAATAATTTAAGTGGAAAATCAACTTTTATAGAAAGTGTTGCAAAGGACTATTTTAAAAAATTAAGTATTGTACTTGAGGTTGACAGTACCATTTCAATTGAAGGCAGGAAATTTACAACCACAAAAAACTTATCTGAAGCACTTCAGCACATTAAAAAAAACACGTACAATTCACGTCCATTAGTTGTAATTGATAATCTGGAGTTGTGGCGAGATAAAAATAACAGTTTATTGGATAACGTAAATGCAGCCATCCAGTTTGTGGAATCAGAATCTCAGCATATTTTTGTGATTATGACAACCTCGAATTCCATGCAGTCACATTTGGATAAAAGATTGACCTTTTCCAATTCATTTAGCTCTATTATAAATGTAAACAAATCGAGATTTGAACAAATAAGCAAAGCCATTTTATTACGACACGGTGCTTCTCATCAAAATTTAGTAAGCGAAAAAGGACTTCCACTACCTAGCAAACAAGTTGAACTATACATACAAAAGTTGTGTAAAAATTACGATTACAACATGGGGGAAGTTTTGCAGGCATGGACGTATGCGATCAATACCGTAGACAATAATGAGGTTTGTTATCAGGAAAAGGAATTTGAGTTTGAAGACTTTTTCACTACCGAAGAGCTTATTATTCTAAAATACGTATTACTATACAAACACATTAACGAAATTATATTGAAAAACTTTTTGGGCAAACGATACAGTAATTCCTACAAATCTGGATTAAAACGTTTAGTAAACACCAAAGTCTTTCTGAGAAATTCAGAAGGTAATTTAATTTTAAATTCAACATTGTATCACGACATACGTCAAATTCTAAAATACAGAGGAGTACTCAACTAAATGGAAAATATCGAAACACTATACACCTGGAAAGGCCTGTTAGGCCTTCTTATATTGGTAATTGGCATATATTGGACACTTAAGCTTATAAAATACTTTGGTGAACGTTTTGCCAGAAAAAATGTAACCAACAAAAAAATAATAATCTTTTTAAATAAGAGCTTATTGTATTACAAACCCCTGGCAATAGCTATTTTGGTACTGGGATTTATTTCCATTAACTATATAACACACAGCATAGTACTTGTTTTCGTAAGTATTTTTGGGTTTTACTATATTAAAAATTTCGTGAGTGGCATTTTCTTCAAAGCCAATCCTTTGGTAAACAATGGTGCATTTATCACCATAGGAGATTTTAAGGGAGAAGTGAAAAGCTTGCGGTCTTTTGGCATAATTATCAATGCTGAATATGGAGAACGATTTATTAATTACACAAAGATTGAGAATCTGGGTTTTGCAATCAACTCAAATGTAAACACCAAATTGAGACAAACTCTATACTT
>JBFFMG010000033.1:0-17069 GCA_041554215.1 Labilibaculum sp. | reverse complement strand
CTTTTTCTTCAGGCTGAAGCAGCTCTTCGTGGCTGGACATCGGGCGATGCAAATGCATTATACAAAGAAGCTGTTGAAGCATCAATGGATTTTGTTGGAGTAGATGCCGTTGATAGTGATGCTTATGTTGCCGGATTAAATGATTTAACAGGAAGCAATGAAGCTCAGTTAAAGCAAATTATTACTCAGAAATGGATTGCAAACTTCCCAAATGGAATTGAATCTTGGGCTGATTTTAGAAGAACTGATTACCCTGACTTAACTCTACCGTTTGATGGTGTTAGTGGTAATGCTTCTGTTGCTGCCGATACTTATGTGAAACGAGTTCGTTACCCTGATAATCAGCATAATTTAAACGAAGTTTCTATGCCTGCGGCATTAAATACGATCGAAACAGATCGTATGGATCTTAAACTTTGGTGGGATGTTGAAAATACAAAAGCCAAATCTGGTGGATTAATGAACAGTAATTTTTAAGAAATAATATTTTGAATAGAGCTGCCCTTATGGGGTAGCTCTATTATAACTTATTTAAATTATAATAAATAGGCCGATTGACGATACATTTCTTATTTGGATGAATTGTTTTTGTTTCCTTGTCGTTGATCAAATACAAATCGCAATAAATTTAATTGGTTTTGTTGTATTTGTGTTGGAAATCAAACAAGTATTGTTTTCCCGCAAAAGGGGTTTGCTTCCGCCTTATTTAAATGGAAGGATTTTTTATAGCCTTTTTGTAAAAAAGGTGTATTCCATAGAAGATTAAAATAGCCTTGAGCTACAACATATATCAGCATATTATAAAACTTAAGAATAAGAACCAAATGCTATACCAAAATTCTATTAAATCATTAATTCTAATGTCTCTGGCAATTACTACTTTATTTTCTTGTAGTAATAAAGACCACAAAGAAGCCGAAGGAGACTACATTCAATTCGTTGATCCTTTAATTGGATCGGCTGGACATGGACATGTTTTTGTTGGAGCAAGTGTTCCTTTTGGAGCCATTCAAGCTGGCCCAAGTAATTTCCATAAAGGATGGGATTGGTGTTCATCCTATCATTACTCCGATAGTATTGTAAAAGGTTTTTCTCATTTGCATTTGAGTGGAACAGGTTGTACCGATTTAGGTGAATTTTTAATTATGCCTGCTGTTGGGGATGTGAAAATGAATCCTGGTTCACAGGAAAATCCTGAAAATGGTTATGCTTCCTACTACAGTCATAAAACCGAAAAAGTGGAGCCAGGATATTATAAAGTGCATTTGGACACTTATAATGTAGATATTGAAATGACGACGAGTGAGCGAGTAGCTCTTCATAAAATAACATTCCCAAAATCAAATCAGTCAAAAATAATTCTTGATTTACAGGAAGGAAATGGGGATACTGCTACCGAAACATTTTTTCATAAAGTAAACGATACAATTGTAGCAGGTTATCGTTTCTCAACCGGATGGGCTGAAGATCAAAGAGAATATTTTGCAATGGTACTCTCTAAGCCGGTTAAAGATATTGTAGTTTATAATGGCGATAAATTAGTCGAAGGAGATGCCGCAAAAGGACTTGCAGTAAAGGCTTGTCTGGAATTTGAGACAGAAATTTCTGAAGAGGTACAAGTTAAGTTTGGAATGTCGCCAGTAAGTATGGAAAATGCTTTGGCGAATATTCAAGCTGAAATGAAATCATGGGATTTTCAACAAATTCTTTCTGAGAATCAACAAAAATGGAATAAGGAACTGGCTAAGATTGAAATCAAAACGAAAGACCTAACAAAGAAAAAGGTTTTCTACACTGCAATGTATCACACACTTATAGCGCCTAATTTATTTAATGATACTAATGGCGATTACCGAGGAGTTGATAAAAAAGTATACGCGAATGCAGATTTTACAAATTACACCTTATTTTCTTTATGGGATACCTACCGTACAGCACATCCTTTATATACTTTGACACAACAAGAACGTGTTCCGGATATGATTAACTCTATGTTGACAATTTACAATCAACAAGGAAAATTACCGGTTTGGCATTTACGCGGAAATGAAACCAATACAATGGTTGGATACAGTGCTGTTCCTGTTGTTGTAGATGCTTGTTTAAAAGGTTTTCAGGGCATTGATTATGAATTAGCATACGAAGCGGTGAAAGCAACTGCGATGGGTGATTTTGAGCCTGGCGTTAAAGAATTGCAAGTGTATGGTTTCATCCCGTGTGATATGATGCATGAATCGGTGGCAAGTGCTATGGAATATGCGATTAGTGATTGGGCAATTAGCAAACTAGCTGAAAAATTGGGGAAAACAGATGATGTAAAATATTTTGCGGACAGAGCTAATGCATATACCAAATATTTCGATCCAAATGATCGTTTTATGAAAGGGAAAATGAAAGATGGTTCTTGGAGAACACCTTTCGATCCTTACTCTGCACAACATCGTGTAAACGATTATTGCGAAGGAAATGCATGGCAGTATTTATGGTTGGTTCCACAAGATCCGGAAGGATTAATTGCTCTTTTGGGAGGCGAGAAACCATTTTTGAATAAGTTGGATAGTCTTTTCTCAATTTCTTCGGAATTGGAGGAAGGAGCTTCATCTGATATTTCAGGATTAATTGGTCAGTATGCACACGGAAACGAGCCAAGTCATCACATCACTTATTTGTATGCTTATGCAGGTGAGCAATTTAAAACGGCTGATAAAGTTCGTTACATCATGAATGAATTGTACACCGATCAAACAGATGGTTTGTGTGGAAACGAGGATTGTGGGCAAATGTCTGCATGGTATGTAATGTCTTCCATGGGATTCTATCCTGTAAATCCGAGCAATGGGGCTTATGTATTTGGAAGTCCTTTGTTCGATGAAGCAAGCATTAATCTTTCTGCGGATAAGAAATTCACAATTACAGCAAACAACAACAGCGATGATAATATTTACATTCAATCTGCAACTTTAAACGGATTGGAGTATACAAAATCATTTATCACGCATAAAGATATTTTAAATGGAGGTGTCTTGGCATTCGAAATGGGATCAAAACCAAATCCAAATTTTGGAAAAGAGAATCAAGATCGACCTAAATCAATTGTTTACTAGTATTAGAATGAAGAAAGCAAACGTATTACTATTGTTATTTGTTGCAGTTTTATCTGCATGTGGTGGGGAAAAGGAAATCGCTAAGGAACAGAATTTGGTTGATTTTGTTAATCCATTAATGGGAACCGATTCGGAGCATTCTCTGTCGAACGGGAATACTTATCCTGCAATTGCCATGCCTTGGGGAATGAATTTTTGGACACCTCAGACCGGTGAAATGGGAAATGGTTGGTGTTATGCCTATGATGCAAAAAAAATCAGAGGAATCAAGCAAACTCATCAGCCGAGTCCTTGGATAAATGATTACGCTGCCTTTTCATTAATGGCAGTTACTGGTGACTTAAAATTTAAAGAGGACGAAAGAGCATCCTGGTTTTCGCATAAAGCTGAAGTTTCAAAACCAAATTATTATAAAGTTTATCTTGCTGATTATGATGTAACAGCAGAAATTACACCCACGGAAAGAGCGGCTATTTTTCGTTTTGTTTTTCCTGAAAATGAATCATCGTACATTCTGTTGGATGGATTTTTTAAAGGATCTGAAGTGACAATTCTTCCGGAAGAAAGAAAAATAATTGGGTACTGTAGAAATAATAGCGGTGGTGTTCCTGATAACTTCCACAACTACTTTGTAGCCGAATTCGATAAAGAATTTGAATTGACACATACCTGGAATGGTGATCAATTAACCGAAAATTCAAAGCAAGCAAGCGGAGAGCATGTTGGTGCTATTATTGGATTTAAAACTCAAAAAGGGGAGGAAGTTCATGTAAAAGTAGCTTCATCTTTCATAAGTCCAGAGCAAGCACAATTGAATTTGGATCGGGAAATTGGAACGAAAAATTTTGATAAGGTATTAACCGATGCTGAATCGGCATGGGAAAAGGAGCTTTCAAGAATTAAAGTGGAAGGTGGAACCGATGATCAATTAAAGACATTTTATTCATGCTTGTACAGAGTTTTATTATTCCCTCGCAAGTTTCATGAAATTAACGATAATAATGAAGTAATTCATTACAGCCCTTACAATGGTGAGGTACTGCCCGGCTATATGTTTACAGATAATGGCTTTTGGGATACATTCCGGGCAGTCTTTCCATTTTTCTCACTAATGTATCCTGATGTTAATGCTCAAATTATGGAAGGATTAGCCAACACTTACAAAGAAAGTGGTTGGTTACCAGAGTGGGCGAGTCCTGGTCACAGAGGATGCATGATTGGCTCGAATTCGGCTTCTTTAATAGCCGATTCTTACCTAAAAGGAATTCGTGGATATGATATTGAAACATTGTACGAAGCAATTTTAAAGAATACAAAAGGATACAATGAAGACATAACCTCTGTAGGTCGTTATGGTGCCGATTATTACAATGATTTGGGTTATGTTCCTTATAATGTGAATATTAATGAGAATACTGCAAGAACACTAGAGTATGCTTACGCGGATTTCTGTATTTGGAAATTGGCTCAAGAATTGGGCCGTCCGCAGGAAGAAATTGACTTGTTTGCTAAAAGAGCTCAAAACTTTAAGAATGTATTCGATAAGGAATCTGGCTTAATGCGTGGGAAGAATGAAGATGGAACTTTCCAGTCTCCGTTTAATCCCCTGAAATGGGGCGATGCCTTTACTGAAGGAAATAGCTTGCATTACACTTGGTCGGTATTTCAGGATGTAAATGGATTGATTGATTTGATGGGTGGAAAAGAGAATTTTATTTCTACTTTGGATGGTGTTTTTACCATGCCTCCCAAGTTTGATGATTCTTATTATGGGGGAACAATCCATGAAATTCGAGAAATGCAAATTGCCAATATGGGGAATTATGCACACGGAAATCAGCCAATTCAGCATATGATTTACTTGTACAATTTTGCAGGTCAGCCATGGAAAGCCCAGGCAAGAGTTCGTGAGGTAATGGATAAGCTCTACACTCCTCAAGCAGATGGTTATTGTGGTGATGAGGATAACGGGCAAACTTCAGCCTGGTATGTATTCAGTTCAATGGGATTCTATCCAGTTTGTCCTGGAACCGATGAGTATGTTTTTGGATCTCCGCTTTTCGATAAAATTACTTTGAGCCTTGAAAATGAAAAAACCTTTACAATTTCAGGTACTAACAATTCATCAGATCATGTTTTTGTGGATGATATCAAGTTAAACGGTGAGGTATATGGAGCGAATTTCATCAAACACAATGATATTTTAAAAGGAGGAAATCTTGAATTTAATATGTCGGCAGAACCAAATAAAATGCGAGGAACTACTAAAGAAAGTTTTCCATATTCTATGAGTAAATAAGAAAGAATGATATTAGCATATCAAATATAAAGGAAGGCTTGCAAACATGAGTTTGTAGGCCTTTGTTGTTCGAAATAGATTAATCATACTTAAAACCAAGTCATATGATACGATTTAGGGCACAATTGTTACTGTTATCTATTCTTTTTGGATTTTTTGGAAATTGTTTATTTGCACAGGAGAATTCAGCTTGGATGATTGAAGCAAATGATTATACTAATTATACAGGAATATCAGCTGCAAATGGACGCATAGGGATTCTTCCTTCCGCTGAAGCTGGAAAAACCAAATTTATCGTTCTGAGCAATGTTTATGACCAAGAATCGGAATTTGGAGTTAGTAAGGTTTTATTGGGAATTAATTTTGCAAACATTGAAATAGTTGTCAATCAAGATACTCTTACTTCTGCTACTTGTACCAATTGGAAACAAGTCTTGGATATGAAATCAGCTTCTTTTACCACAAGCTGCAGATTTAAAGATTATGCGGATATTTCGTTTACTCTTTATGCATTGCGGGGAATGCCCTATTCTGGTTTGATAGATGTTGAGGTAAATGCATTAAAAAAAGATATAATTATTAAGGTTGGTGGACAATTAAATTGTCCAAGCGAGTATAAAAATGTACAATCAGGTTTTCGTGTTCTAAAAGATTTGGATGCACGTATGCCGATTCTTCAAACCATTGCTAAAAGTACATACCAAAAACATCAATTGGCGACAACTGCAGCTTTTGTTTTTAACGATGAAACGCCAAAGTTAAAAGCGAATCTAGATGATAGTTACAATCCTCAATTGTCATTTTCAAAATCTATAAAAGCCAAACAAACTTATCGTTTTGCTTGGTCTGGTGCAGTTTGTACTTCACATGATTTTGCTGATCCAAAAAGTGAATCGGAACGAATGGCTATTTTTCAATTGCTAGGAAATAAAAATGCTGTAATCGATCGACATAAGGAACTCTGGGCAGATCTTTGGAAAGGCGACATAGAAATAGAAGGAGATTTAGAATCTCAAAGAGATGTTCGTTTGGCTTTGTACCATTTGTATTCTTTTTCAAGAGATGACTCTAACTTGAGCATTGCTCCAATGGGTTTATCTGCTCAAGGCTACAATGGTCATATTTTCTGGGATACTGAATTGTGGATGTATCCTCCTTTGTTAGCTTTTAATCAGGATATTGCGAAATCATTACTCAATTACCGATTCGATAGATTAGGTGCTGCCAAAAGAAAAGCTCGAAACTATGGATATCAAGGGGCAATGTTTCCTTGGGAGTCGGATGATACAGGAGAAGAAGCTACACCTACTTGGGCTTTAACAGGTACTTTCGAGCATCACATAACTGCGGATATTGGTATCGCCTTTTGGAATTATTACCTAACTACAAGAGATAAAGTCTGGTTAAGAGAAGTAGGTTTTCCTGTATTAAAGGAAGTTGCAGATTTTTGGCAGAGCAGAGCCGTTACAAATGCGGATGGAAGTTATTCCATAAACAATGTTGTGGGTGCAAATGAATTTTATCATCATGCCGATGACAATGCATTTACAAATGGTGCTGCAAAAACGGTTTTGCAATTTGCCGTTAAGGCAGCCAAAGAGTTAAATGAGGAACCAAATCAAAAATGGCATGAGCTAGCGGAAGGATTAAATTTTTATTCCTTTGAGAATGGAGTTACAAAAGAGAATAAAAAGTACAACGGTGAAATTATAAAACAAGCAGATGCAAACTTATTAGCTTATCCTTTGAACATCATTTCAGAACCAGATGCAATAAGAAGAGATTTGGAATACTATGAACAAAAAATAGCACCGGAAGGTCCGGCCATGTCTCATTCGGTTTTGGGAATATTATATGCTCGGTTAGGTGACCGGGAAAAAGCATTTGAACTTTTCAAGAAAGCTTATGTACCGAATAAACGTGCACCATTTGGAGCACTGTCCGAATCTGCTAATAGCAATAATCCATATTTTGCAACTGGAGCAGGAGGTATGTTACAAACGGTATTATTTGGTTTTGGAGGGCTACACTTTACTAATAAAGGAATTGAACAGAAAAATCCATGTTTGCCAAAACAATGGAAGAAATTAACGATTAAAGGGATTGGAATCGAAAAGAAAACTTTTGTAATTGAATAAGTATGTATAGGAAATTTAGATTAATTGGATTACTGACTGTCATTTTAATTGGTGTTGCTTGTAGCTCGCCTAAAACTGTAGAATTGCATTCACCAAATGGAGATTTAACTTGTAATTTGGAAATTAGTGAGCATGGGAAATTGTTTTACAAGCTAAAAGCTGAAAAGAATGAAATCATGAGCAAGTCTTACCTTGGTTTGGTTTTAAAAGAAGATTCTTTATTTACTGATAAGGCAAAGATTGTTTCAATAAGCAAATTAGAACACGAGCAGACATGGAAACCAGTTTGGGGACCTAATGATAGCATTCTAAACAAGTATAATGAACTTATTGTTTCTTTAAGAAGTGCGGCTAATAAGAAATTTAAAGTGCATGTACGTCTTTTTAATGATGGATTGGGTTTCAGATATGAAATTCCAAAACAAAATGGTATAGATAGCATAAACATTACCAATGAATTAACTGAATTCAATTTTGCTCAAAATGGAACAGCTTGGTCTATTCCTGCAAATTTTGAAAGCTATGAAATGCTCTATCGAACAACTAAAATAGATGAAGTAGCTAATGCAAATACTCCAATTACAGTTAAAATGGAATCAGGATATCATGTGAGTATTCATGAAGCAAATTTGACGAATTATGCAGGGATGACTTTGCAAAATATTGGGGGAATGCATTTTCAGGCAAACTTGGTTCCTTGGCCAAATGGTGTAAAAGTAAAAGCTAAGGGATTGTTATTATCTCCTTGGAGAACCATTACTGTAAGTAAAGATGCAGCAGGTTTAGTTGAATCAAATTTAATTCAGAATTTGAATGAACCCTGCGTAATTTCTGATACGAAATGGATAGAGCCAATGAAATATGTTGGTATTTGGTGGGGAATGCATTTGGGGGTTGAAACTTGGACACCAGGTCCATTTCATGGTGCGACTACCGAGAACATGAAGAAATATATCGATTTTGCTGCAAAAAATAAGGTAGAGGCAGTTTTGGCCGAAGGTTGGAATACGGGCTGGGAAAACTGGGGCAAACCGCAAGCTTTCGATCAAACAACTCCTTATGCCGATTTCGATTTTGATGAAATTGTTCGTTATGCAAAATCTAAGAATATCGAATTAATTGGTCATCATGAAACAGGTGGCGATTATATTTTTTACGAAGAGTGTATGGAAAAGGCTTTTGCCAAGTTGCATGATAACGGAATTCGAGTACTGAAAACTGGTTATGCTGGCCCAATTCCAAATGGTCATTTTCATCATGGACAAAAAATGGTTCAACATTATCGAAAGGTTGTTGAAACAGCAGCGAAGTACGAGTTGATGATCGATGCACACGAACCAATAAAAGCTACTGGCATTAGTCGTACTTATCCAAATATGATGACACGCGAAGGAGCTAGAGGAATGGAGTGGAATGGCTGGAGTGAAGGAAATCCGCCAGAGCATCATGTCATATTACCTTTTACGCGTTGCTTGGGAGGTCCTATTGATTATACACCTGGAACATTCGATATTTTGTATAAAAATAGAAAAGAATACATCAAATGGAATAGTAACGACAAAGGAAATTCTCGTGTGAATACAACTCTGGCTAAGCAATTGGCTTTATGGGTTTGTCTGTATAGCCCTTTGCAAATGGCTTCCGATTTGGTAAGCAATTACGAAAATCAACCAGCCTTCAAGTTTTTCGAAAACTTACCTGCCGATTTTGAAGAATCAAAAGTATTGGTAGCCGAAATTGGCGATGTTTATGCAGTTGCTCGTCGAAAAGCTTCGAATTGGTACATAGGTGCAATTACCGACGAAAATGCAAGAGAAATTGATTTGGATTTAGGCTTTTTAGATGCTGATAAAAAGTATGATGCGACCATTTATTCTGATACAGATAATACTCGCTTAAGTGATAATCCAACCGAAATAAAAATCTTTACAACGGAAGTCGATAGTAAAACTATTTTGCGTGTGAAGATGCAAAATAGTGGAGGACAGGCTATCGAAATTAGAGAAGCTAAAAAATAAACAGTTAGTGAAGGAAAGTTCGGATAGTAAGACTTTGATTATTTTATGAGGATTAATGAATGTAACAAGTGATTAATCTTAAAATTAATCTGCTTTTAATCCATAAAGCTTTTATTTGACTTATAGATTAGAAATTAGAAACCGTTCGGGGAAGAGCTTGGCTAGCCTAGTTCCCGTTCGGTATTATTTTATTTTTGAATTACACCTCAACAAAACTCAACTTGATGAAGCGCTTATCAGGAATTTTAATTCTTTTTTTTCTAAGCATAAATTGTTTTGCACAATTTACCGATTACGTAAATCCATTTATTGGAACAACTAATTTTGGAACAACCAATCCGGGGGCAATTGTGCCACGAGGAATGGTATCCGTAACTCCTTTTAATGTTTCCGGATCCGATTTAAATACCTGGGATAAAGATGCCCGATGGTGGTCAACTCCCTATTCCTGGGATAATTCTTTCCTTACCGGATTTTCACACGTAAACCTAAGTGGTGTTGGTTGTCCCGATTTGGGCGTTATTTTATTGATGCCGACTACAGGTGAAGTGAATGCAGATCATAAAGAGTACGGCTCTATCCTAAAAAATCAGGAGGCGACACCAGGTTATTATGCAACCGATTTGGAAAAATATGGAATTAAAGCAGAGTTGAGTTCTACTAAAAGAGTAGGAGTTAGTCGCTATACTTTTCCAAAAGGAAAATCGAATATATTATTGAATTTAGGTTTGGGTTTAACCAATGAATCAGGAGCAAAGCTTCAAATTGTAAATAGTCAGGAGATAGAAGGTTCACGCATGACGGGAAGTTTTTGTTACAACGATGGTTCAGAGCGTCCGGTTTATTTTGTGGCTCGCTTCAGTAAAAAAGCAGAAGAATTTGGTGTTTGGAAAAAAATGCCGGAAATGAAAGCCGAATCGGCGTGGAGCGATACTGATGGACAATTCAAATATTACAAAAACTACACTCAGGAAATATTTGGCGACGAGATTGGAAGTTATTTCACATTCAATACTGATGCAGACGAACAAATCATAGCAGAAGTTGGAGTATCATACGTAAGTATTGCCAATGCAAGAATGAATTTGAATGCAGAATCGAACCAATTTGATTTTGAGAAAACCAGATTGCAAGCCAAAGAGGAATGGAATAATACTTTGAGCCGAGTAAAAGTAGAAGGTGGAACCAATGATCAGAAAACCATTTTCTATACAGCATTGTATCACACTCAAATTCATCCAAACATTATAAACGATGTAAACGGGCAATATCCTGCAATGGAATCTTTTGATATTCGCGAGACTAAAGATTGCAATCGATATACCGTTTTTTCACTGTGGGATACATACCGAAATTTCCATCCATTAATGGCCTTGTTATATCCTCAGGAGCAGCAAGACATGGTTCGATCTATGGTCGACATGTACAAGGAAAGCGGATGGTTACCAAAATGGGAGCTAAACAGCAAAGAAACACACGTTATGGAAGGTGATCCAGCAATTCCTGTAATTGTAGATTCATACTTGCGTGGATTAACTGATTTTGATGTGGATGCAGCTTATTCTGCGATGGTTAAATCAGCAACGACTGAAGGGGAAAATAACAAATTACGACCAGATATTGATCATTACCTTAACGAAGGATACGTTCCATTGATGGAAGAATTTGATAACTCGGTTTCTCATGCTTTGGAATACTACATAGCCGATTGGAATTTGGCACAATTCGCCAAAGCTTTGGGTAAAAAGGAGGATTACAAGAAATTCTTGAATCAATCTCTTCGTTACAAAGAATATTTCGATCAGGAATTCGGAATGATTCGCCCTCGCTTAAAGAATGGCGATTTCTTAACAAATTTTGATCCAAAACAAGGCGAAAATTTTGAACCAAGTCCTGGTTTTCATGAAGGAACAGCATGGCAATATACCTTTTGCGTTCCGCACGATGTAAAAGGTCTGACCCAATTAATGGGAGGGAAGAAAAATTTCGTAAACAAATTACAGATGGTTTTTGATGAAGGATTGTTCGATATGGCGAATGAACCAGATATTCACTATCCATACTTATTCAACTATACCAAAGGTGAGGAGTGGAGAACACAAAAAGAAGTTCGTCGATTAATCGATACGTATTACAAAAATGCTCCTGATGGCATACCTGGGAATGATGACTGCGGAACCTTATCAACATGGATAATCTGCAGCATGATGGGAATTTATCCTGTTTGTCCCGGGGATACTAATTATGCGATTACAAGTCCTGTTTTCGATAAAATTACCATTCAATTGGATCCTGAATTTCACGAAGGTAAATCATTCCAAATTCTCTCGCATCATAAGAATAAAGGCGATTTTTTTATTGATAAAATGATGATTAATGGAAAGAAACAAAATTCTTATTTTATTAATCACAGAACAATAAGCGAAGGAGGAAAATTAGAAATTTCCCTAAAAAAATAACCTTAAAATACCTGAATAAGCATAAATGTCAAAAACTACTAAAAAACAAAAACACCCGGCTACTTGGATTCCGACAGCATATTTTGCGATGGGTTTACCATTTGTTGCCATTGCTCAAGCATCTGTACTAATGTTTAAGAGTTTCGATATATCCGATTCGTTAATCGCATTTTGGACCTCTCTCATCATGTTGCCTTGGACATTAAAACCACTATGGAGTCCAATTTTAGAAATGTTTAAAACAAAAAAACATTTTGTTGTAGCTACTCAACTTGTTACAGGATTTACATTTGCTTTGGTCGCATTGTCCTTGCCATTAGATCATTTCTTTACTTATTCTATTGCTTTATTAGCTATTGTCGCTTTTAGTGGTGCAACCCACGATATTGCTACCGATGGAGTTTACCTAAGTGTTTTATCGGGAAAAGAACAAGCAAAGTATATTGGATGGCAAGGTGCTTCTTATAATATTGCAAAAATCTTAACTGCTGGTGCTTTTGTTTATTTAGCAGGTATTCTCGAAGAACGATTTGGTGTATTGCATGCATGGATGGCTGTTATGCTCACCTACTCTATAATCATGATTTCATTGGCATTGTATCATATTAAAATGCTACCATCAGGAGGAAATGCAAGTAGTGAGGTCGCTTCGTTAAATGAGGGATTTAAAACCTTATGGGATGTTATAAAAACCTTTTTTCAGAAAAAATATATTGGTTGGTTTATTGGTTTTATCATCTTGTACCGATTTACCGAAGGTTTTGCCATTAAAATAGCTCCGTTGTTTTTTAAAGCAGCAATTGAAGATGGAGGTTTGGGACTTAGCACTTCTCAAATAGGTCTTATTTATGGTGTATTTGGTTCTGCAGCTTTTGTTCTAGGTTCCATTTTAGCAGGTTATTATATTTCAGCACGAGGATTAAAAAAATCTTTATTCACTCTTGTTTGCATTTTTAATGTTCAATTTATAATTTACGCTCTATTAGCCATTTATCGCCCGGAAAGTATATTTCTAATTGGATCAGCAGTTGTTGTTGAATATTTTGTATATGGTTTTGGTTTCGTGGGCTTAATGTTGTTTATGATGCAACAAGTTGCTCCTGGAAAATATAAAATGGCACATTATGCATTTGCTACAGGAATCATGAATTTAGGCATTATGCTACCAGGTATGTTAAGTGGTTTTATGAGCGATTGGTTAGGTTACAAGTTATTTTTTATATGCATACTTGTTGTTATAATTCCATCCCTATTAGCAGCAAAATTTGTCCCTTTTGTTAATTCAGAAGAAACCGAAGCAGATGAAGATAAAATCTAATTTTTATTAAATGAACTTATCTACACTCGATCTCTCCATAATTGTAGGGTACATTATTTTAACCATATTCATTGGTTATTTTCTATCAAATAAAGCATCCAAAAATCTTTCCAATTACTTTTTGGGAGGAAATAAAATACCATGGTACATGTTAGGTATTTCCAACGCATCGGGTATGTTCGACATTACCGGAACCATGTGGACGGTTACTATTTTGTTTGTGTATGGATTAAAATCACTATGGATACCTTGGTTATGGCCGGTTTGGAATCAAATTTTCCTAATGATGTTCATGGCCATTTGGTTACGACGTTCGAATGTAATGACAGGAGCCGAATGGTTGAAAACTCGTTTTGGTGATGGTCGAGGATCTCAACTTTCACATTTAATTGTTGTGCTATTTGCCATTGTTAGTGTAATTGGTTTCATAACATACGGATTTGTTGGAGTGGGTAAATTCGCACAAACTTTTTTTCCTTGGGATTTGCATGCCTCTGTTTTAGGACTAAGCATTAAATCGGAGAACATGTATGCAATCATCATCATGGGCTTAACCACCTTGTATGTTGTGAAAGGTGGAATGTACTCAGTGGTTTTTACTGAAGTTCTTCAGTTTGTGATAATGACTATTGCCTGTATAATGGTAGGGGTAATTGCAATTTCTTTGGTTACACCAGAGCAAATTGCAGCTGCTGTACCTGCTGGTTGGGCCGATATTTCTTTTGGTTGGACGCTTGATTTGGATTGGAGCAATTTAATTCCTGCGGTAAACCACAAAATTGACATTGATGGATACAATATGTTCTCCGTTTTAATGATGATGATGATTTTTAAAGGTGTTTTGGTGAGCATTGCTGGACCTGTTCCCAGTTACGATATGCAACGTATTCTTTCTACAGAAACACCTAAAGATGCCGCTAAAATGAGTGGAATTGTTTCTTTAGTTCTATTCATTCCCCGCTATTTAATGATTGCAGGTTTAGCAGTGCTTGCATTGGTTTACCTGGCTCCAGAATTCAATAAAATGGGTAACAACATCGATTTTGAGATGGTCTTACCATACGCTTTAAATAATTTTATTCCCGATGGAGCTAAAGGTTTATTGCTGGCAGGATTAATCGCAGCTTTCATGTCCACTTTTGCAGCAAATGTAAATGCCGGACCCGCCTATATTGTAAACGATATCTATAAAAAATTCATCAATCCGAATGCTTCTCAAAAGAAATACATTCGAATGAGTTATTTGTCATCATTCGCAGTTGTAATTGTAGGAATATTCTTTGGCTTTTTTGCTGAAAGTATCGATACAGTAATGAAATGGTTAGTAGGAGCTTTGTTTGGCGGATATACCGCATCAAATCTTTTGAAATGGGTTTGGTGGAGATTTAATGGCTACGGATATTTTTATGGAATGCTCGCAGGTTTAATAGCCTCTTTGGTGGCACCTCTTGTTTTTCATGAAGTATCACCAATTCACGCATTTCCTTTTATATTTTTATTCTCTTTTGCCGCTTCGATAATTGGTAGTTTACTAACCAAACCAGAATCCGATGAGGTGTTAATTAAATTTTACGAAAGTGTTCGACCATGGGGGTTTTGGAAGCCGGTTTATTTAAAGTTGAAAGCACAAAAGCCAGAAGCAAAACCGAATAACGATTTCTTAAAAGACATGTTCAATTGTACCATTGGAGCCGGATGGCAAATGATGTTACCACTTATACCTATCTATTTTATGATTGGAAAGTACACATCCTTGTCATGGGTAGTCGCATTATTTATAATAACGAGCATCATACTTTATTTTACCTGGTACAAAAAGCTCGAAGACTATCCAGCAGATTTTAAGTATTGTAAAAAAGAATCAAAAGAAGTTTAAGACAATATTCATACAAGAATTGTAAGATATTGTTTTGATAATAAATACAGAATAAACGAATTTAAGATGACTAGTAAAGCAAATATGCCTTGGGAAGATAGGCCAGAAGGATGTTCAGATGTGATGTGGAGATTTTCACAAAATCCTGTAATTGGAAGGTACGATATTCCATCCTCCAACAGTATTTTTAATAGCGCCGTAGTTCCTTTCAACGATGGCTTTGCCGGAGTATTCCGATGCGATAACAAGTCGGTTCAAATGAATATTTTTGCAGGTTTTAGTCGAGATGGAATCAATTGGGATATCAATCACAATCCTATCGAAATGATTGCTGGGAATACTGATATGATCGACTCCGATTATAAATACGACCCACGTGTTTGTTGGATCGAAGATCGCTATTGGATTACTTGGTGCAACGGTTACCACGGACCAACAATCGGGATTGCTTACACTTTCGATTTTAAGACATTTCACCAGTGCGAAAATGCATTTTTACCATTCAATCGTAACGGAGTATTGTTTCCCGAAAAAATAGATGGAAAATACGCAATGCTAAGTCGTCCAAGCGATAATGGACACACACCTTTCGGCGATATTTACATCTCTTACAGTCCCGATATGAAATATTGGGGCGAGCATCGTTGTGTTATGAAGGTTTCAAATTTCACTGATAGTGCATGGCAGTGTACTAAAATTGGAGCAGGTTCAGTTCCTATTCGCACCAACGAGGGGTGGCTAATGTTTTATCATGGGGTAATCAATACCTGCAACGGATTCCGCTATTCAATGGGTGCAGCTCTTCTAGATCTCGAAAATCCCGATAAGGTATTGTACCGCTCAAAACCATATTTATTAGCTCCAGCAGCTCCATACGAGCTAATGGGCGATGTGCCAAATGTTGTGTTTCCATGTGCCGCATTAACCGAAGGAAATAAAGTTGCCGTTTATTACGGCGCCGCAGATACTGTAGTGGGTATGAGTTTTGCTTACATCGATGAGGTGATCGATTTTATTAAGAAAAACTCATTATAATTAGATTAGTTTTTATTTTAAATTGGCTGGTACTTTCAGGTGTCAGCCTTTTTTATGGGTGTTCCCTGCGGGCGGGCTTTACATTCCAACTCCTTATATGATTTTAGATACAAAATTACATGCTCGTATAATGCCGATAGATATCTAAAAATCAATCATAAACGAAGTGAAATGAATGAGTAATTTTAGATACTAATCGGTATCACTCGTTCCTCGCTGTGGGGTTTCCATTTCAATCCCTAACTCTTTCCCAAAATCTAAAGTCCGTCATGCTCTGACTCGGTTCCCAATATTTGTAGCGACAAATCATCAAAATAGAAAAAGGTGTAACGCACGAAACCCCAATAAAAAGATGACTGAGCAAAGCTGTTACTTTTTAGACCTTACTGGTTTTCAAAACCAGTAAGGTCTGAACTATTAAATTTTCTTTTTTTTCTCAGGTTGATTGTTCCACCTTACGTTTCTCCATTTCTGCTGCTCTTCTTTCGATAAGAAGGTCCAGGCAACAATTCTACTTATTTTGTTCCCTTGTCCCATAGGTAGAGTTTCTATTTTTGTAGCATTTGCTTCGGTAAGAGCTTGGTAAACACTTTTTAAATTCGATTCTTTCGAGATTAATGTAGAAAACCAAAAACACGATTTTGCAAATTTCTTACTCTGATTAATCATGTTTCGAACAAATCGTTCCTCGCCGCCATCGCACCACAATTCGTTGCTTTGTCCGGCAAAATTAAGACTGGGTTTCGTTACTTTATCGGTAGAAAGGTTTCTTGTTTTGCGCATTGTTCCTTCTAGCGCATCTTTAGCCGAAGCATGAAAAGG
>JBFFMG010000032.1:0-17079 GCA_041554215.1 Labilibaculum sp. | reverse complement strand
ATAATACATTAGAGGCGCATCCGTTTTTAGATAGCGTTGTATTTGTAGCTGGTGTAGACATGTGGAAGCTCGCTTTTAATAAAACGACCACCGAAAAAGCAGCAGCTGTAAAGGCAGCTTACACTGAAAATACTGATTTTCTTTCTTTCGTTAGTTTTGGAGGTGCTTTTTTGAATGGAGGTTTAAGTATTGAGGAAGGAACTAATGTTTTATCAACCGATTGGACTTCGGTAGAAATTCGTTTTGGAGTTGGATTAAGTCAGAAAGCACATCGTTTTACTGTTCCAGACGAGGCAACTTCAGGGGTTGCGGCATCAAGTTACACTTATGTTGATTATGTGGATGTACCTTTTCAAGTATGGGATATTACCAACAACAAACAATTGATGGTCTCTTTTCGTGATCAAGAAAAGGATGGGGTTTTTAACTTATATACACGTACAGAGGGTAGTGATGCATATGGAGATTTAGGAAGAGAATACATCTTTATTAATGCTATTGAATACGATGCAAATGCAGCAGATGCAAGTATTGCTCTTGCTGGAGGACACCTAAATAAAGCCCTTTATATGATTTGGCCTGAGTTAACGGCTGGAGCTGTGTGGGATGCTGCGAACCTTCCAACTTCAAAAGTTGTTGTGGAATATGGTCCTGTAGAAGTTTATGATGGTCAAAAAACAAGCGTTGCAGATGCTTATGGCAATTATGGTGGCTCAAATGGATATGATCAGGGAGCTGGGTTTGGTGAAATAATGATTCCTGGATTGCATCCCGACCATCACGATATTACAATAATACCCTTAGACGATGTTAATTTTAGAATTGTGAATGGTAATGATGGAGGTATTGGAGTATCTGAAGATAATGGCGTAACATTTACCCAAAAACCAAATAATTACATAACTACTCAATTTTATGGTGTGGCTAAAAATCCCGACGCCAATGAATACATTGGAGGAATGCAGGATAATGGTACCTGGCAATCCGCTTCGGCAGAAGATGCTTCGTCAAGTTCTAAATACTTTTTCAGATTAGGAGGCGATGGTTTCGAGTGCTTGTGGCACAGGAAAGACCCAGATAAAATTTTGGGGAGTATTTATTATAATGCCATTTATAGATCCACAGATGGTGGAAATAATTGGGGAGGCGTTCAAGGAATCACCGAAGATGATGGTCCTTTTGTAACAAAATTATCAGCTTCTAAATGGAATCCGGATGTAGTTTTTGCTGTTGCGACAGATGGTGTTTATAAATCTACCGATTTTGGCGCTAATTGGACTATTAAAAAAATAGAATCGTTCTGGGGTGCAATTAGTAGTCAGCATAATGTAGAAGTTTCTCTTGCAGATCCGAAGGTTGTGTGGGCCGGAGCTGCTATGGTAACTGGTGGAGATTTCAAAATTCATGTTTCGCAAGATGAGGGAGAAACTTTCTCGGCTGTAAATGAATATGCAGATAAGAATATGAGTGCTTATATTAGTGGTATTTCAACTCATCCAACTCAAGCTTCAACGGCCTATTTATTATTTTCCAATAGCAATTCACCTAAAATTTTAAGGACTACAGATCTAGGTCAGAACTGGGAAGATATTACAGGATTTGGAGTGGGAGAGACGAGTATTAATGGTTTTCCAGATGTTGTAACTCATTGTATGATTGTAATGCCTAGTGATACAAAAACTCTTTGGGCTGGTACCGAGATTGGAATATTTGAATCGACAGATGAAGGTGTTTCTTGGCACGCTTTAGTTAGTAATTTCCCTCCTGTTTCAGTTTACGATATGCAAATAGTCGGTGGTCAGGTTGTAATCGCAACTCATGGTAGAGGTGTGTGGAGTGTTGATATTCCGGGTATTGATCGGATTCCAGAAATTTCAGAGTACAAAGAAATTCAGGATAAAGTTATTAATCTTACTGTAGATGTAAAAGTCGATTACGATTCATTGGAAATTTATCTAAATGGTAGTTTGCTTCAAACTATTGATACTCCTGATAAAGGTGAGCAGTCTTTCCCTATTACTGTTGATCAAACTGGGATTTACAAATCTTATGTGATTGGTTATATAGGAGACGAGACTTTTAATTCAAATCAAGAAGAGGTAGAAGTGAAGGATAAAATTCCAACAGTTAATGTATTTGATGTTGTTGAAGAATTTAGATTAAATCTAGAAGTAGAGGTCCCTGTACGATTTGATAAGCTAGAAATTTATGTTGATGATAAAATTTATAGAACAGTAAATAGTCCAACAGAGGGAACTGTATATTATGAAATAAATGTTAGTAAAGCTGGAATTTATAGTGCATATGTTATTGGGTATCTATTTGCTACACCTTTCCAGTCGAATACAAAAGAAGTGGAAATGATTGTTACTGATGTTGCAATGATAACTGATGACGTTGATGAAATGAAGATTTTCCCTAATCCATGTAGAAAAGAGTTTAAGCTTCATTTAGGGAGTCTATCTCAGGATTATTCTTTGGAGATTCTCGATTTAAGTGGAAGAATTGTGTATGCAGAAAAGGATAGAAATGTAGGAATTAACACCATTCGATTTGGATCGCTGAAAGCTGGTTTTTATGTGGTTCGAATCACATTGGATGATAAGGTAATGTCAAGCAAGATTCAAGTGATGAAATAAATTGTGAATAATGAATTCCGAATTACAGAGAATTCTTAATCAATAAATTAAACTCAGATGTTTTGCATCTGAGTTTTTTTTCTGTCAATTAATCTGGAGTATTAATTCTTTTGGTAGGGTATTTGGATTAGTTTCAAGTAATTTACAGACAAAAAAATACCCCCTTGAAAAAGGAGGTATTCTATATTTAAGTTGTTGATATTATTTGTGTTCCATGATCCATTTTTTCGCATTCACGAATGCTTCAATCCAAGGTGAAACCTCGTCATCAACACGATTCTCATTGTAGTGAGCCCAATTCCAAGGATAAGTTGCTCTTTCCAAGTGAGGCATCATTGCCAAATGACGACCATCATTTGATGAAATTGCTGCCGTTGCATATGGTGAGCCGTTTGGATTGGCTGGATACTGATCGATATTGTATCTCATAGGAATTTGATATTTATCTTGTCCGTATGGCAAATCAAATTTACCTTCCCCGTGAGCAACCCAAATACCTAATTTACTTCCAGCTAAGGAAGAAAGCATAATTGAATTATTTTCTGGTATTGATACACTTACAAAACCAGATTCAAACTTATGTGATTCGTTATGAAGTAGTTTTGGGTGTTTTTCATGATCAGGGTATATTAATCCTAGCTCAGAAATTAACTGACAGCCATTACATACTCCAAGACTTAAAGTATCTTTTCGTGCATAGAAATTATCTAGAGCTTTTTTAGCTTTTTCATTGTAAAGGAAAGCTCCTGCCCATCCTTTTGCAGAGCCCAATACATCCGAGTTAGAGAATCCTCCAACAAAAACAATCATGTTTACGTCCGATAAATCTTCACGTCCGGCAATCAGGTCAGTCATATGAACATCTTTAACGTCCATTCCTGCCAAATGCATCATCCAAGCCATCTCACGATCTCCGTTTACGCCTTTCTCACGAATAATAGCAGCTTTAACACCTGAATTTTCTTTTCTTCTCGGATCAATACCGTATTGTGCGAACTTCCCTGTGAAGTTCTTCTTGAATTTATATTCCAGGGTATTCTCTTTGTAAGATTTGAATCTTTCCAAAGCCAATTCCTTACCAGCTTGACTTCTATCTAGTAGATATGAAGTTTTAAACCATAAATCACGTAGAGAAGCGATATCAAGATCAAGAACTTGATCATCTTTTGATATTTGCATCTTTCCAGCTTCAGAAAGAGAGCCAATAACATGGAAAATAATTCCTTTATCAGTAAGAATCTTTGAGATGTTTTCAAGATCTTTCACCTGGAAAATAACTCCTGGATTTTCACTGAATAATACTTTAACCAAATCACTTTCTTTAATAGATGAAAGATTAATTTTGGCTCCAAGTCTATTGTCTGCAAAACACATTTCCAACAATGCAGTAATCATACCACCAGCAGAAATGTCGTGACCTGCAAGTATTTTACCATCTAATATTAATTGCTGAAGAGTCTCAAATGCATTTGCAAAATATTTTGAATCCTTAACATCTGGAGTTTGTGTACCTAATTTATTTAAGATCTGAGCAAAGCTGCTTCCTCCTAATTGGAAATCATCTTTTGAGAAATCCACATAAATTAAGTGAGAATTCGCTTCGTTTTTTAGAACTGGAGAAATCATTTTTTTGATGTCGATTATTTCACCAACAGTTGAGATAATAACTGTTCCCGGAGAATAAACAACATCATCTTTCCCATATTTTTGGGTCATGGAAAGAGAATCTTTTCCTGTTGGAACATTAATGCCCAATTCAATGGCAAAATCACTAATCGACTGAACTGCCTGATATAAGCGTGCATCTTCGCCAGGGTTTTTACAAGGCCACATCCAGTTTGCAGATAAAGATACACCCTTAAGTCCTTGTTCTATAGGAGCCCAAACCATGTTGGTTAGGGATTCGGCAATGGATAATCGACTACCATTTTCGGAATTAATTAAGGCTGCAATTGGTGTATGACCAATAGAGGTTGCAATTCCTTTTTCTCCCTGGAAATCAATTGCTACTGCACCCAGGTTATTCAATGGCAATTGAAGAGGACCAGCACATTGCTGCATAGCTATTTTTCCAGTTACCGATCTGTCAACTTTATTAGTTAACCAGTCTTTACAGGCAACAGCTTCTAATTGAAGAACATTTTCGATGTATTCTTCTATTTTACGACTATCATATTCAACAGCTTTAAATTTTTCATTCAAAGTTGTATCAGTCATTATTGTTTTTGGAGGTTTTCCGAACATTTCCGAAAGACCAAGATCAATAGGATTCTGTCCGTTTTTTTTATCTTCAAAAGTGAATCTCATATCACCTGTTGTTTCACCAACTTGGTAGATAGGAGCTCTTTCTCTATCTGCAATGCGAGTTAAAAGAGCAACATCTTTCGCTTTAATAACCAAACCCATTCTTTCTTGAGATTCGTTTCCAACAATTTCTTTAGCCGAAAGAGTAGGGTCACCAACGGGAAGAGCATTCAAATCAATTTTACCTCCAGTTTCTTCAACAAGTTCCGATAAGCAATTTAAGTGTCCACCTGCACCATGATCATGAATAGAAACAATAGGGTTCTCATCAATCTCGGCCATTGCTCTAATTGCGTTGCAAACTCTTTTTTGCATTTCAGGATTAGATCGCTGAACTGCGTTTAACTCGATAGAGTTTGTAAATTCGCCGGTTGCAACAGATGAAACGGCTCCGCCACCCATTCCAATTCGGTAGTTATCTCCACCTAAAAGAATTACTTTATCACCTTTTTCAGGAACGTCTTTTTGAGCTTGTTCTAATCTGCCATAGCCAATTCCTCCGGCTTGCATGATTACTTTATCGTAACCGTATTTTTTATTGTTCTCGAAGTGTTCAAAAGTTAGAACCGATCCACAAATAAGAGGTTGACCAAATTTGTTTCCGAAATCACTTGCTCCGTTTGATGCTTTAATTAAAATTTCTTCAGGAGTTTGATACAACCATTTTCTAGCATCGGTAGCATTTTCCCATGAGCGCGAAGCTTCTAATCTAGGGTAGGAAGTCATATAAACTGCAGTTCCAGCCATAGGAACCGAAGCTTTTCCACCAGCAATACGGTCTCTAATTTCTCCACCTGTTCCAGTTGCTGCACCATTAAATGGTTCAACAGTAGTTGGGAAATTATGTGTTTCCGCTTTAAGTGAAATTACGGTGTTAATATCTTTGGTTTGAAAGAAATCTGCTTTATCGTGAGTAATAGGAGCAAATTGTTCCATTTTAGGTCCTTCTAAAAATGCACAGTTGTCTTTGTAAGCAGATACAATTCTATTGTGGTTTACATTTGATGTCTTTCTAATCAATTGGAAAAGTGATGATTCTTTTTCTTCTCCATCAATAATAAATACTCCATTGAATATTTTGTGACGACAGTGTTCTGAATTAACTTGAGAGAATCCAAATACTTCAGAATCGGTTAATTTCCTGCCTATTTTTACTGAAACACCATCCAGATAATCGATCTCTTCACTACTAAGAGCCAAACCTTCTTGTTGGTTGTATTCGGCTATGTTTTCAATATTTAGAATTGGTTCAGGTTGTTTTTCAATGGTGTAAATATCTTGACCAATTTTTTTATAAGAAGCTTGTAGCATCGGATCGTATGGGGCTTTCTCATTTTCTACTATATGGAACTCCTCAATTCGCACAATCCCTGATATTCCCATATTTTGAGTGATTTCAACCGCATTGGTACTCCAAGGGGTAATCATTTCCTTTCTCGGGCCAATAAAAAATCCCTCAATATCATTCTCTTGAATTTTTTTGGCATCTCCGAATAGCCAGGAAAGTTTGTCAAAATCCAATCCATTCAATTGGTTAGTTGCCTGAACAACAAAGTGTACTTCGTCTTTTTTGAAGAATAGTATCATCTTAGAGTCTACTTATGAAATTTATAATAATGGTTGAAACCGGTTTCAGAATGCAAATATAGGTAAAAGACTTTACACAATCTTATAAAAAGAGGTCTCTAAACCATGCGAATTTGACTTGTGTAATTTGAATTCTAAATAGAATAAAAATGAAATTGTCGGAAAGATGAGTTGTGTAGAGAGTTTTTTAGCTTTGGCAAAATAAAATATAGAAATAAATTTTGTTTTAAGATATGTTGAGGAATAGTAAAAAATATTTCTGTTTTATGTGAAAAGAGAGTTCCTTTGAGCGCGAAAATGAATAAGGTCTTTTCTGATTTTAATTTTTTACGCAAAGGTTTTCGATGTTGAAAGAGTAAATAAGAAACCTTATATCTCATCTTCTCTTATTTGTTTGATTTTTAGAAGTAAAGTGGGATTTTTTTTTTTGATACATGTTGAAAAACAACTTTTATAATGTTACAGATCATTGATTGCCGTTTTTCAATTCGATATTTTTGTCATCTACATTAATTTAAAATATATCTATAATGAAACCAACGCATATTGAACATATCGGGATAGCTGTAAAAAGCTTAGAAGAGGCAATTCCATTCTACGAAAAAGTTTTGGGTTTGGAGTGCTACGCAGTTGAAGAGGTAGTTGATCAGAAGGTTAAAACCGCTTTTTTTAAGGTTGGAGATACCAAAATTGAATTGTTGGAATCTACAGATCCTGAGGGGCCAATTGGAAAATTTGTTGCAAAAACAGGTGGTGGAATGCATCACATGGCATTCGCTGTAGAAGATGTTCAGCAAGCATTAAATGATGTTCAGGAAGCTGGATGTGAGGTTATTGATAAGACTCCTCGTAATGGAGCTGAAGGATTGAAAATTGGATTTTTACATCCAAAATCAACTCAGCGCGTGTTGACAGAGATTTGTGGTGATAAATAAGAATACTCAATAAATAATAATAACTCAATTAGTTATGGCTAGTCAGGATAAAATTAAAAAGTTAATTGATTTAAGAGCAGAGGCTAAGCTTGGTGGAGGTGAGAAAAGAATCGAATCTCAACACAAGAAAGGCAAATTTACAGCTCGAGAAAGAATCGATATGCTTCTTGATGAGGGAAGTTTCGAGGAATTTGACATGTTTGTATCTCACCGTTGTACTAACTTCGGTATGGAGAAAACGAAATTCTTAGGCGATGGTGTTGTTACCGGTCAGGGAACAATCGATGGTCGTTTGGTATTTGTATTCTCTCAGGATTTTACTGTTTTTGGAGGATCGTTATCTGAAACTTTCGCCCAGAAAATTTGTAAAATAATGGATATGGCAATGAAGATGGGTGCACCAGTTGTGGGTCTTAATGATTCAGGTGGAGCTCGTATTCAGGAAGGTGTAACTGCCCTTGCAGGTTATGCTGAGATTTTCCAGAGAAATATTATGGCTTCTGGAGTTGTTCCTCAGATTTCTGCAATTTTTGGTCCTTGTGCAGGTGGTGCTGTTTATTCTCCAGCTCTTACTGATTTTATCATGATGACAGAAGAGAAGTCGTATATGTTTGTGACTGGTCCAAAGGTTGTTAAGACGGTTACTGGCGAAGATATTTCAGTTGAAGATTTAGGTGGTGCTAAAATGCACGCTAGCAAATCAGGTGTATCTCACTTCATGGTAGAAGATGAAGAAGAAGGTATCATGATTGTTCGTAAGTTGTTATCTTACATGCCATCAAATAATCTGGAAGAAGCTCCAATTACAACTTGTACAGATCCAATCGATAGAATGGATGATGTTCTTAATGAAATCATTCCTGCAAATCCGAACATGCCTTACGACATGAAGGATGTAATTTATACGATCGCTGATGATGCTGAATTTCTAGAAGTTCATCGTCACTATGCTAAGAACATTATTGTTGGTTTTACTCGTATGGGTGGAATGTCAGTAGGTGTTGTTGCCAATCAGCCTAGTTTCCTTGCTGGTGTACTTGATATTGAGTCTTCAAGAAAAGCAGCCAGATTTATTCGTTTCTGTGACTGTTTCAATATTCCAATTTTAACATTGGTTGATGTTCCTGGTTTCTTACCTGGCTCAAGTCAGGAGTTTGGTGGTATCATTACTCATGGTGCGAAATTAATGTTCGCTTATGGTGAGGCTACAGTTCCTAAAGTAACTATTACTCTAAGAAAATCATACGGTGGTGCTCATGATGTAATGTCTTGTAAACAACTTCGTGGTGATTTAAATTATGCATGGCCTACAGCTGAAATTGCTGTTATGGGTGCAAAAGGTGCAATCGAAGTGCTTCACGGAAGAAAGATGGCAGAATTGTCAGACGATGAAAAAGTAAAATTCATTGCTGAAACTGAGATCGAGTACAACGAGGCATTTGCAAATCCATACAATGCAGCATCATATGGTTATATCGATGATGTAATTGAGCCACGTAATACACGTTTCAGAGTGATTCGAGCATTCCAGTCTCTTCAGACTAAGAAGCAATTGAATCCACCTAAAAAACATTCTAATATTCCATTATAAAAAAAACGTTCTATGTTAATGAATATTTTATCTATAGGAAGTCAAGGTGGATGGACTGTTGCTATTGTAGGTTATTCCATTGTGTTTGTAGCATTGGTACTGCTGGTAATTGTTTTTGTCAATTTGCCAAAACTCTTACATCTTAACTTAAGAAAAAAGTTAGTGAGAGAAGGTAAATCTGGCTCTGAAACTGATGATTTAAACATCGAAGGAGGAGTTAATGCTGCTATCGCAATGGCCTTGCATATGCACATGAACCAAAATCACGATGATGAAAGCAATATCATTACAATTAAAAAAGTTACTAAGAATTATTCTCCATGGAGTTCTAAAATTTATGGAGTAATGAATCAACCAAGATAAGAAAAATGAAGAAGTTCAAATTTACAATACGAGGGCAAGAATACGATGTTGAAATCAAAGATTTCGAAGGATCGAATGCCATAATTGAAGTGAACGGAACGAGTTATGATGTTGATGTACACGTTACAGAAAAATCATCAAAAACTCCTAGATTGGTTCGCAAGCCTGTTGTTAATAAGCCAGGCGAAGGTAGTATTAAGAAAAGTGGATCAGGTGCTTCAACAGTTAAAGCACCACTTCCAGGTAGCATTATTAAAATTAACATTGCAGTTGGTGATTCTATTAACCCAGGAGATACTCTTTTGGTAATGGAGGCAATGAAAATGGAAAATAATGTGTTAGCCGAAAAAGGAGGAACCGTTAAAGCCATAAAGGTTGCAGTTGGCGATAGCGTACTTCAGGATGACGTACTAATTGAAATAGCGTAACGTTTCAATACTAAAGGCAAAAACTATATAATGAGAAAACTTTATTCATTGGTATTCTCAATGATTTTGGTAATGGGGTTAGCTTTTAACTCCATTGCTCAAAAATCATCGGATACCGCAGTAAAATTAACAACAGGGAAGTGGGTTAATCATGAAGACGGTTATATTCCTAATCCAGTTGGAGATTCCGATATTACAGTAAAAAGATATAAAATTTTCGAATTCAAAAATGATAATACATTTATCATGGATTCGGTAAAGCAACGTTTTACTGGTAAATGGAAAACAGAAGCAGATAATGTTATTATAACATTTAATCCGCAGACAGTAACACATTTACGTAAGAATAATGATCCTAATTCGGGTTCAAGTAATTATCTTACAACTACAGAAATCCTTAACCTTGGTTCGCGTATAGCCAAAGTTGAGAATGATTTCTTAAAGTTTGAGAACTCAAGTCTTGATTGTGAACACAATTCAAGTGCCGTTGTTGGATTAATGAATTTTTACGAATTCACTGGATTTGCAAATGTTACTCCAGGTAATTTATTGATGGTTTTAATCGGTTTGGTATTCATCTTTTTAGCTATAAAGTATGACTACGAACCTTTGCTGCTAATTCCAATAGGAACAGGTGTTATCATTGGTAATATTCCAATGTTTCAAGCTGTAGATTTTAACTTGAAATTAGGTATTTATGAGCCAGGATCAGTTCTGAATATTCTCTATTCCGGAGTTGTAAACGGTTGGTATCCTCCTTTAATCTTCTTGGGTATTGGTGCAATGACAGATTTTTCATCGCTAATCAGTAATCCAAGATTAATGATTTTGGGTGCAGCTGCTCAGGTGGGTATCTTTGTTACTTTCTTAGGAGCGCTTTGGTTAGGCTTTGCGCCACCAGAAGCAGGAGCGATTGGAATTATTGGTGGCGCCGATGGTCCTACAGCTATTTTCCTTTCATCGAAACTGGCGAATGGTATGAATGTGATGGCTAATGGTGAAACGGTTAAGAATTTAATTGGACCAATCGCAATTGCCGCTTATTCTTATATGGCCTTGGTTCCAGTGATTCAGCCTCCAATTATCAACTTGTTAACAACTAAGAAAGAGAGAAAAATTAAGATGAAGCCACCACGTGCGGTTACTCGTCTTGAAAAAATAATTTTCCCAATTATTGGATTGTTATTGACAGCATTTATTTCTCCAACAGCTTTACCTCTTTTGGGTATGTTATTCTTTGGTAACTTACTTAAAGAATCAACAGTAACCAATCGATTAGCTGATACAGCAAGTAATGCATTAATTAATACCATTACAATTTTGTTAGGAGTTACAGTTGGAGCATCTACTCAGGCAGACGTATTCTTAACTAAAGATTCTATCTTAATTTTTGGATTAGGTGCGGCTTCATTTATTGTTGCAACTGCAGGTGGTGTGATTTTTGCTAAAATCATGAACTGGTTATCGCCAAAAGATCGACCAATTAACCCAATGATTGGTGCAGCAGGAGTATCGGCAGTGCCGGATAGTGCTCGTGTTGTTCAAACAATGGGCTTACAAAATGACCCAACAAATCACTTGTTAATGCATGCAATGGCACCTAATGTTTCTGGAGTTATTGGATCTGCAGTAGCAGCTGGTATTTTATTGAGTTTCTTGATGTAGAAAATTATCAATTTAGATATTTTTAAGGGGTTGTCGTTTACGGCAACCCTTTTTTTGTTAATAAACTTGAATATTATCATTTTTTTATCAAAGCTAAAATGTTATATTTAAGTATATTAATTGATCAGATGTAAAATGGTAATAAAAGGAGTGGTGGGAACTGATTATTTAAGTTCTTACTTCTCCTTTTTTTTTGTTTGGTATTTTGGTAATCTAAATCTCATTAAATATGGAACTTGGAGAACAGATTGGTACAACTGGAAATTATGACATTAATGGCAAAGGAGATTGTTATGTTAGTATTGAATTAAAAGAATCAGGAGGAATTGTATTCGAATTAGAATCTAAGGTGAAGATTTTCTACGGGAAGTCCATTGAAGATTTGTGTAGATCAATTCTAGCTTTCTTTTTAATCGATAAGGCATTGGTGGTTATTAATGATAACGGAGCATTACCATATGTCATAGCAGCCCGACTAGAATCGGCAATAAAACAAGTCGTTAGTTCTGAAAAGGAATTTCTCTTAGATTTTAATCCTGAAAATCTGTATGAATCATACAAAGATCAATTTCGACTTTCCAGATTGTATCTTCCAGGGAATGCACCTTACATGATGCTCAATGCCGGAATTTATAAACCTAACGGGATTATCCTCGATTTGGAAGATGCAGTGGCAGTTTCAAAAAAAAATGATGCGAGATACATCGTACGAAATGCGCTTCGATCTCAAAATTTCTACGGAGCAGAAAGAATGGTTCGAATTAACCAAGGGAAATTGGGTCTCGAAGATTTGGCTTTTATCGTACCACATAATGTACATCTTATATTAGTCCCTAAATGTGAATCTCGAGCTGATATTGATAGGGTGGAAGAAGAGATTATTAAAATAAAGCATCGCGTAAATCTAACACAGAATATCTTTTTGATGCCAATTATTGAGAGTGCTTTAGGGGTAGAAAATGCCTGTGAAATTGCATTTTCTTCTTCGAATATTGTTGCCATGGCAATCGGGTTGGAAGATTATACCGCAGATTTAGGTGTTCAGCGAACTAATATTGGCACAGAGTCACTTTACGCAAGAATGCGAGTTGTAAATGCTTGTCATGCAGCAAAAATACAAGCAATAGATTCTGTTTTTTCAGATGTTGGAGATATGAATGCCTTGGCCGAAAATGTGAAAAAATCGAAGTCATTAGGCTTTCAGGGAATGGGGTGTATTCATCCTCGGCAGATATCCGTAATACATGAAAATTTTGCGCCAAATACTGGCGAAATAGAAAAAGCGAAAAATATAGTGAATGCTTTTTATGAGGCGGAAAAACGGGGAGTGTCAGTCGTTTCTGTTGGAACAAAAATGGTTGACCCTCCAGTAGTGAAACGGCAATTAAAAGTTTTGGAGTTAGCAATTAATCTTGGAATATTATCTAAAGATTGGAGGATCGACTATGGCTGTTAAAATGGTTAGAAATGCGATTGGAAGAATGGTGCCAACGGAAATTAATGGGGAAAAGGCAATTCCATTTATGGGTGTTGGGAAATTCATCCCAACAAAGAGAAAATTAAGTTCTAAAATTTCCAGTAGTGTAAATTATCCTGCTGATGGTAATAAAAAGGTGGCTGATTTAAAAGAGGCTCTGATAAAGTCAGGTTTATCCAACGGGATGAGGATTTCTACCCATCATCATTTCAGGAATGGTGATCTATTGGCAAACAAGATATTTGATATTGCTCATGAGTTGGGAATTAGAGATTTAATTTGGTTCCCATCGGCTTCGTTTCCATGTCATGAACACCTAATTCCTTATCTTGAAGATGGTACCATTTCTCGTGTAGAGGGAAGTATGAATGGTCCTTTAGGAAAGTTTTGTTCTGAAGGAAAAATGAAAGGAATGGCTGTTTTGCGTTCTCACGGAGGAAGGTATCAGGCTATTCAGGATGGGGAGGTGCACATTGATATTGCTGTTATAGGTGCCGCTTGCGCTGATTCCTTTGGAAATGCCAATGGTTTGAATGGATCTTCTGCATCAGGTCTACTCGGATTTGCTCTTGCTGATTCTCAGTTCGCCGATAAAGTTATTGTGGCTACAGATAATATGATTGCATTCCCTTGTATTCCATGGCAAATTCAAGGCAATTTTGTTGATTTTACAGTTGAAATGAATCAAATTGGAATTCCAGAACAAATTGTTTCAGGAACAACGCAAATTACAAAGAGTCCCGATCGTCTATTTATAGCCGAATTAACGGCAAAATTCTGCGAGGAAGCTGGTATTATTAAAGAGGGATTTTCGTTTCAAGCGGGAGCAGGAGGTACGGCACTGGCCATTGGTGAATTTTTTGGCAAGATTATGAAGGAAAAAGGCATTAAAGCGCGCTTTGCAAGGGGAGGAAGTAATAAGTACCTCGTACAAATGCTCGAAGATGGTCTTGTTGAGTATATTTTAGATGGTCAAACTTTCGATCTGGAAGGAGTACGGTCGATGCGTGAAAATTCCAATCATGTGTGGACTAGTCCTTTTACCAGCTATAATTATCATGGTAAGGGAAATTTTGCAGGAATGGTGGATGTCGCAATTTTAGGGGCTACCGAAGTAGATGTTAATTTTAATGCGAATGTTGTTACTCATTCTGATGGTTATTTGCTGCACGGTATTGGTGGTTGGCAAAATTGCTTGTTTAGTAAGACCGTAATTCTTCCCATACCCCTGTTTCGAAATAGAATTCCTATTGTAAGAAATGAGGTAACAACGATATGTGGTCCTGGCGAATTGATTGATGTAATTGTTACCGAAAGAGGAATTGCAATTAATCCCTTGCGTAAAGATTTGTTGGAAAAGTTAAAGGGAAGTAGTTTGCCGATTAAATCAATCGAAGAATTGAAGAAGGAAGCCGAGGCTATTTGTGGCGTTATGGAAGAGCTTGTGTTATCCGAAGAAATAGTGGCGGCTATAAAATGGGTTGATGGTACTGTTATTGATTTGGTTAGGAGGGTTTTATAGATTAAATTTTTGAATTAAAAAAAGCTTCGGTATTTCCGAAGCTATATAATTTTACCAAAGTTTAAATTTACTTTGCTGTGTGATTTCTACTTTTGCAACAATTTTTGGAACTTCAGTATCTAATATGCTGTTGATATAGCCAATACATTTTCCGCAACCTGTATTAGCTCCAGTGTATCTTCTGATTTCTTCAATTGTGGTGGCGTTTTTCTCGTGAATTGCTTTATCTATGGTTTTTCTGTCTACCATCTGACAGTTACAAACTATATCCCTCATTGTTTATGATCTTTTATAATATTCTGTTGCAAATATATACATTATTCGATTTAAATCATCGAATCGAATAGGATTATTTTTAATGATTCTAGATAAGCTTTTGGTAGACGATTGTTTATAGTTTGTTTTCAAGGTAAATTTTCATTTGCCTGTACATGTCAATTACAACATCTTTTTTGGGTAAGGTTTCGAATATTTGTTTCAAATAAGTTTTTTCACTTATTATTTTAAAGCTCTTTTTAAAGTTAAGATCAAATATCAGAGACATTTGATGAAGCTTTAGATCGTTAATTGTAACAACATCTTTAAAATTAACAAGTTTTTCATCAATTATACTTTGAGATACTTTCTTTGAAATTTCTGGTTTATCAGATAATTCCATTTCAAGTCTTTTATTGTTTCCTTGCTTGTTGTTTGAATAGTAATCTGCAACAATATTAAGAATATCAATTTTATCTGCGTCCCTAAGTATCTTTATAAAAGGTAGAAGTTGGGTGTCTATTGATTTTGGGAGTTGTAGTTCATTATGGAATTTAATGCTTTCAATTACAATATTAACCTCCTCCTCAGTAAGTCCAGATAAGATATTGTTTTCAACTATTGTTGAAATTCCGATTTGAATGTGATTAATATCTTCAGTATCGGAAAATGTACCATAATTGGCCAATTGCTCAAATCGTCCTAAATCATGTAATAAAGCAGCAGTTTGCGCTAAGATAATATCCGATTCATTAAGACCTGTCTCCTGGTTAAGTTCTCTGATTAATTCGACCACACGAAAAGTATGGTTTCGTTTCAAATTAATATTGACCTTAATTTCTTCAATCTCACTTTTAAATCCGTCAACATAGGTTTTAAACCATGTTTCTATATTGCTGTATACTTCTTGCTTCACTTCTTAATCGTTAAAAAATTGCTCACAAAAATACTCTTTATTATTCAATTAGAGAAAGGAAATCGTCTAGTTCTGGCTTCCTAAAAGAGTACTCAAATGCGACTACTTGACCAATGGATGTTAAATTAATGTCAACGGACTTAATTTAGAAGTGAATCAAGTTTAATGAGCGGATACAAAAAATAAGAATAATGATTATTAGGACCCATCTTATAAAGTTTGCTCCCCAATTTACTGCAAAATGCGAGGCCACGTAACCTCCAAATACATTCCCTATAGCTGCAATCGCACCAATTCCATAATGTATCTGATCATTCATCATGAAAACCAGCAATGCGAATGGGCTATATAATAATACAATGAAAACTTTTAATGCATTTGCTTTTACCAGATCGTATCCCATTTGCATGACTAAAATACCTATCAGAAAAATACCAACTCCGATATGAATAAAACCACCATATGTGCCAATTGCAAATAAGATTATGAATTGCTTAATCCCAAATTTCTTATCCTGAAGAAGCTTAGAACCTGTAAGCCATTGCTTTGGTTTAAAGAATAGGAGTATGCCCATAACAAGCATAACCAAAGCAATTAAAATCTCAAATAAATCCTTATCTATTTTTATCGCAATTTGTGCTCCTATTATAGATCCTAGAACCGTAGGTAAAGCAAGTATAACTCCTTTTTTTAGTTCAAGAATATTTTGTTTTTTAAAATTATAAGAGGCTACTAATGTTTGCATGATCACTCCAAATCGAATTGTTCCATTTGCAAATGGTGCAGATAGGCCTAAAAACATAAATAAGGAATAGGAGATTACCGTTCCGCTTCCTGCTATGGTATTAATAAAACCTACAGCAAATCCTGCTAATAATAGTAAGCAAATAATTGGAAAGGAGTAGATATCCATTTCTTGAAGGCTAGTTAATAGTTCAGTCATGTTTCAATTTATATATAAAGAACTAGAATTGAAGTTAGTTCAGAACCGTATTGGGTTCGATTTAAACAACTCAAGATATAAAAAAACGACAACTCTAAATTCAGAGTTGCCGTTATATTATTATAAAAGAATAAATTATAGGGCTGGTTTGTATTTAAATAACAGTTATATAAAAATCAACAATGAACAAATTAAAAATTATGGCATAACATTTGGACTAGGTTTCCCAATATCCAATCAACGTACGAGTCTTAATTTTTCTTGTACATTTGGAAAAAGGGGTGCAACAAATAATAATTTAATAGAAGAAAATTACACAGCAATTGGAATAAATTTAACATTATACGATTTTTGGTTTATTAAAAGAAAATTTCAATAATAAAAAATAAATAAAATGAAAACATTAGCAAAGAGTATTTTTTCAACACTTATTTTAACACTGACCATTAATTTT
>JBFFMG010000031.1:0-17547 GCA_041554215.1 Labilibaculum sp. | reverse complement strand
GATATGATACCCCGTCAGGCTAGACAAAACCGATGAACGGGAAGTTGGAGATGAGAAATCAACCTGTGAAGTGGCCATAATTTATAAAGTATTATCCTTTTGATATGTTTTAATTCGCATTACTATTTTTTTCACAAACCCATATGTTTCTTGAAAATTTTGATTTTCCTTTTTTTGCAACAGAGCAGAAATCAGAAATTTTCAGTCCCGTTTTTTTGATTAAGACTTCAATGTCTGCAATAGATACAATAACTATCCTGGATGTTAATTTAGCTGCTGATTCTATAATATTTAAAGCAATTGTGTCATTTGAGTAGGTGTATAAATTGTATGGAAGATCAATAATAGCTGCATCATACTTTTTGTCAATATCCTTAATATCTGATTGATAAACATTGGCGATGTAGTTGTAGTATTCAAGGTTTTTTCTAGTGTATTTACAAGCTTTGAAATTAATGTCACATCCTTCTATGTTGAAGCCAGAAATACATCCTTCTAACAATACAGTGCCAACACCACAACAAGCATCTAATAGTTGATTGGTTTTATTTCCACTCGAAGCAATACTAACAAGCGATTTAGCAATATCCATGTTTATCGAACTACTGAATGAACAAGGCTTTATTTTGTGTTTATGCCAGTCGGTATTGTGTTTTTTTAAAATGCCGAAATACCAAATGTTTTTATAACTGCATATAGAGTAAGTGATTAATGGGTTGTAATAATCGGGTTCCCCTTCAATACAATATCCAATATCTTTTAATTTTCTAAGTCTTTCGATATATCCTGTTAAATCACCATCCAAAACTAGGTATTCAGCTTTAAATCCGTCTATATGAATATTTTCTTTTTTGATCTTTTTTAACAATTTTGAATAATCTTCTGAGGATGAAATAATCTCAAATCTGCTTTTAATAAAAGGACTGATCGAAGGATCAACTTTGATATTAGAAAACAGCAAGTTTTTTTTTTCTTCTTCAGAAAAAATTTGTCTTGATTCTAACTTGCACAATTCTACGTTATGAAAGTCGTATTTAAATGAATATATATAGCTGTGATAGTGCATTTGTTAGTTTCAAGTAATTGTGAAAGTTTATAAATTACATCATTTTGCTAAATGAAAATAAAGGAAAAAATGTTTTATCTTTACTTTTATCAAAACTAACAAATCATAATTTAGAAAATGACTTATACTTCTCAGAATAGTTCCAAATAAAGGATAAAAAAGATATGGGCTTGTATTATTAGGTGTTGGTGAATTGGGAGAACTTCTTTTGATATAAGCTGCAAGTAAACAAATTTATTAGAATCAATATAAACTCGTTTGTAAAGATTTGTTTTTCTTCTTAAACGACTTCCCATTCTTCTATTTCCCCATCAACAATTTTAAATAGAGGATGAGCTTCAATATTCCGTTGGTTGATTAACTCACTGTGTTTTTGTGGATCTCTTATTTTTAGTTTCTTCAGTAAATGTTGTATTTCATATTCTATTTGCCCTTGTGTAACTGATATTGTTTGCGGGTAAAAATCGAAATTGATTTTATCCATATTAAAATGATAGCCGCGTTTGAGTGATTCCTGATAAACAATCGACAAATATTGATTGATTCCCTGAAGTGGATGATTCGAATTCTTAAAACGAATTAGTTGCGGGTGATTTTTATAGCCTTTAGTGTTGCCTTCCAAAACTTTTTTAGCCAGCAAGCTTTCTCGCCAAAGTGCTACCAAGGCTTTTGTATCCAAATATTTTGGATGTACTGACCAGATTCTCATAAAGGATATATTTTTTCGAGTACTTGGGTTCGGTAATCAAATATTTCATTCAGTTTATTTTTAATAACCAGGTTATTGGCAATTCTTCCTAATAAACCAAAGGGAGGTTGGTAACTTACAATATCCTTCATTAAAACACCATTTTCATGAGGAATTATAATGTGTTGGTGATGCCATAATTTATAAGGACCTACTCTTTGTTCATCCACGAAATAGGATTTATTTCTAATGTGTGTGATTTCAGTTACCCAGTTGGTTGGAATGCCTAGTAAAGGACGCACGGTATAACTAATAATCATTCCCGCGTAAATTTTATCAGGCAGATTCGGAGTTTGAATGTCGAAGCCCATATTTTGGGGAGTAATTTTTTTTAAATTCTGGGGAGAACTTATAAAATCCCATATTTCCTCGATAGAGGCTTTGATAAATTGTTCCTTTTGAAATTGATAGAATGCCATATGTTTTCATTTTTAAGGTGAAAGCTCTTGTTTATTGAATAAGCGGATGATATTTGCTTTGTGCATGAGAATAATTAGAATCATACAAGCCATTAAATAATAAAAAGTTGAAGTAAAGCCGTGAAAAATGACTTCTGTAAGTGGCAAGGAAATCCCCAAGATGATTGACCCTAGGGAAACATATTTGAATTTCCTTTTTACGATAAAATAGAAAGTTACAGAAATGAAAACGGATATGGGTGCAATTAATACGGAAGCGCCCAGTGTGGTATTCACGCCTTTTCCTCCTTTAAATTTCAGAAAAATGCTAAAATCGTGACCAATAATGGCAGCCAATGCAAGCAAATACAAATCAATTCCTCGTGTTTGTTCATCGACAAAAAACAGATAAAGAGCCACTGGCAGCAATCCTTTACCCATATCCAAAAGCTGAGTGATGACTGCAATTTTTTGTCCGGCAACGCGTCCAACGTTCGTTGAGCCAACATTTCCACTTCCTATTTCCAGAATATTTTTACCGGTATAAAATTTGGTTAAAATATATCCAACAGGTATCGAGCCTAATAGATAGGATAGTAAAACTGATGTTATTTGTAATGTGCTGTTCATTTTAATTCCTGAAGAATACGTAAAGCCTCGTCAACATGTTTTTCAGCTTGAATTTGCGAATTAAACACAAATGCAACTTCTCCTTTTTTGTTAATTACATAGGTAACTCTTCCCGGAATTAATCCAAACAAATTGGAAGGGACACCGAATAATTTGCGCACTTGATTTCCCGTGTCGCTTAATAAGGTATAATTCAACCCATACTTTTTAGCAAATTCAAGATGACTCGTAACAGATTGTGCACTAATTCCAATTATCATCGCATCGGCATCGGAAAATACCTCAAACTGGTCACGAAAAGAACAGGCTTCCTTAGTACATCCAGGACTGTCGTCTTTGGGATAAAAATAAATCACCAGATTTTTTTTGCCCAATACCGAGTCAAGTGAAAATAGCTTGCCATTCTGGTCGGTTAATTCAAATTTGGGAAGCTTGCTTCCTACTTCTATTCTCTCCATTTTTTCAGCATTTTTGTCAAAAACCAAATAAGCAATAAATAATAGTAAATAAACAATCAGGTAAAACAGATAAAATTTCTTGAACTTTTTATATTCGGGATTATTGGGAAATATATTTCCAAAAAGCCCTTTTATTTCTTTGAAAAAAACGGGTTTAATGTTAATCACCCAGCTATCGGTCTGGTACACCATTTTCCGGAATTTGCTTCGGTAATATCCCAAGGGTAAGCCCCAAGCAACAAAAAGTATGAACCAGATATTATTAATGATAAAATTCATTGTTGCTTATTTTTTAGGAAACCATGGAAAAAAGGAATTTGTTTTTTGAATGTATTCGTGGTATTGCGGTTTCGATTTGTGTAAGCTTTTTTCGAGCAAGGCCACACCCGATATTTTAATAATTAGTAAAGTCATTACTACCGAACCAATAATTTGCCAGTAACTTCCGGCAGCAATGCTAAAAAGGGCATAGGCCCACCACACTGCCGAATCGCCAAAATAATTAGGATGCCTTGTGTATTTCCAAAAGCCTTTATTTAATACTTTTCCTTTATTCTGCGGATTTTTCTTAAAGCGCGATAACTGAGAATCTCCACCTGCTTCAAAAGTAAAACCAATCAACCAAATTAAAATTCCAAAGTAATCGAGCAGATTTAGGTTTCCTGATTGCTTACTCATGCTAATCCCTAATAAGGGCAAGGAAACAATCATAATAAGAATACCTTGTAATAAAAATGTTTGAAAATAACTGAACCACCAATAACGCTCTGTGCCATAACTACGTCTGAATTGCTGATACCTAAAATCTTCCCCTTTGCCTATGTTTCTTATGGCAAGATAAATGGCAAGTCGTAAACCCCAAATGCCGACTAATATCAATATCAGGATTTTTCGGGCATTTAATTCGCCCGACATGAAGACATAGAACCCAGTAAGAATCACAAAAGAAAAGCCCCAAAAAAGGTCAACGATGCTTACATTTTTTATAATTACGCTCCAAATCCATAAAAGGCTTACTAAAACCCAAATTAGCAAGCTAGCCTGTAAAAAAATAGTCATCATTTGTTAGGTTTTAATGATTAAACATCAGGGATATAGCAATAGCACCGTTTCCGGCATGCATACCAATTACTGGAGAAATATCGACTACTGAAATAGGTTCAATTCCGGTTATTTCGCTCATTTTCTCCACTGCCTTTTCAGCACCATCCGGATTGTGTGCATGAAGGATGATATAGTTCCAAACCGTTTTTCCAATATTTATTTTTTTTATGTGTTTATAAATTTTATTTAAACTTGCTTCCTGACTGAAGGTTTTGCCAAACAGAAGCGATTTTCCATTTTCATCCATTGAAATAACTGGATTTAAACCCAATGCGCTTGCTAATAAACCTTTTGGTTTTGAAACTCGTCCTCCTTTAATCATGTATTTTAAATCTCTTACACTCACAAATATTTTGGATTGAAGCACGTCTTTTTCAAGAGATTCAACAATTGATTCTACCGACTCACCGGTTTGAATGTTTTGAGCGGTTTTTAGCACCAGCAATCCCAATGCTCCCGATAAGTTTTTTGAGTCGATTACGTGAACCGGTTTGTTGAATTCTTTTTTTATTCGTTCAGCTGCTTTAAGACTGTTGGCATAAGTTCCACTAAACTGACTGGTAAGATGCACGGCGATAATAGCATCGTAATGCGACGCTAAATGTGAATATAAATTGGTAAAAGCCTGTTCGTTTATTTGAGATGTTTTTGGGAATTCGCCATGTGTTTCAAGTAAATCGTAAAACTGATTGGGTTGAATGGTTACTTTATCCAAATAGTGACTGTCTCCAAAATTCAAATTGAGAGGTACTACGTTAATCTGATGAAAATCAATCAGCTCTTGTGATAAATCGCAGGTAGAATCAGTTACCAATGCAATATTCCATTTTCGGTTGATAGCCGTTTCCTGTTGACGAACCATGTCATCTACTTTTTGAAAAGTAATGGTTCCCAAATCTTTCAATTGATGAAAAAGATTCGCCGGATGATTGGTGTGGACATGAATACGGCAAATGCTTTCCGATCCGGCAACAACAACCGAGTTGCCATTTTTGATTAATACATTTTGCAGATTCGTTTTGCTGGTGTTAACATTCTTAATAATTGCCTCTGTACAAAAACGATGCGTAATTTCTTCAGCGTTTATTTCTTCAGTATGAATAAGCGAAATACTTTCATTTGAAGCCACTGCCAGCTTGCGGATATTTGTATTTTTTATAAAATCTATAATGCCTTTAATAAATAAAACAAAAGCTTTTGCTCCTGCATCAACAAAACCAGATTGGTTTAGTACCTTCAGTTTTAAGGTGGTTTCAGACAATGATTTTTCCAGAACTACAATAGAATCAATTATAACATCTTTAAAATCGTGAATGGCTTCTTTTTTAGTATTCAGAAAGTCAGCCCACTCCTTAATAACCGTTAACATGGTACCTTCAACAGGATTGGAAATGGCTTCGTAAATGTAAGGGATCGATTTATTTACGCTTTCTGCAAATTCGGGAAGGGTAATATTGGGTTTGTTCAACGTTTCCCTACTTAAACCATGTAAAAATTGTGCGAAAATAACTCCCGAATTACCTCTGGCACCAATTAATGCTGCATCGGCAATATTGTTCACCGTAGTTTTATACGATTTATGAGGTTTTATATTGTCGATTACAGAACGAATTGTAGATGCCAGGTTCGTACCGGTGTCTTTATCGTTTACAGGGAAAACATTAATTCTATTTATTTCCGATTGATTTTGGAGTATTTGATTTCCACCAGCAATAAATGCATAGTAAAGAAATTTTCCGTTGATATGATGTGCTTCTAATTTATACATTTCCTATTAAATCAACCATTTAACAATGTGATAACCAACAAAACTAACTGTGGCAGACAGAATCGAACCCCAGATTATATCAATAAAAACGATCGGTAACGGCCAGTTCTTGAGTGTCGCTAAATTTGTTAAATCGTAGGTCGCATAAGTGAAAAAACCAAATAAAGCCCCCATCAAAACTCCATGATAAACTGATCCTTTATTTACAGATGGATAAATGGCGAAAATTGAAATTCCGGCAACATAAATAAAGTAAAAAATGAATGCTGCGGTCCAATTTACACGATCAGCTAAAAAACTACCTAGGTATTTATTATAGATATTTTTAGCGATTACACCTAACCACAACATATCTATTATCAAAAAAACCAAGAAAGTGAGCAGATAACTAAATATTATTGTCTTTATATTCATTTTGATTTCAGGTTTAAATTTCAGGACTTTTTCTGTTCTACCTTAATAAGTTTAGAGACATCATAACCACGTTTTTGCAATTTTTCGAGTAACTCATTATAAAGTTCACTTTCCATTTGTGCATTGCGACTTAAAATCCACAGATACTTGTCTGTACTGCTGCCAATCAAAGCCCATTGATAATCTTTATCTAATTCCATCACATAATAATCGCCGTAAAAAAACAAGAAAAACGACACTTTTAATTTAGCCTGTTCGTTAATCGGATCTGGTATTTTTGCTTTTCCAATGGCCTGCGAAAATTTACCATCTAAGCTATCTTTATAACCACTGTTTATCACCTTAATTTTACCATCATCGCGCAGGGAGTAATTTGCTGTAACGCCAACTAATCCGCGTTCAAAACTATGGTCAAAACGTGCAATTTCATACCAGGTACCCAAATATTTCTGAACATCCAATTCGTTCACTACCGTATTGTCAATCATAGCTTTACTGGTTTCGCAACTAACGAAGGATCTACCAATTAGTATAAAAATAATTGAGAGAAATAAAACACCTATACTTTTTCCTTTTTTCAGCATTCCATTATTTTTTTAAGCCCATTTCTGCATTCTTTATTTGTTCTAAAATAAATTGCTTCATTGTATCCACTAGTAAGTTAACAATATTTAGCAAAAATTGTTTTGATAAAGTCGTTCTATTTTAGCAAATATGAGTTTTCGGCATTAAGTAATATTAAAAAAGGAGTGGGGAAGCGCTGGGCAAAAGGTAGGTGTTTAATGAATGGAAAGCATCGTCAGAGTAGAAAGTACGGGCTACATGAAAAAAAAGCAATCGCAAGGTGGCTTTTTGCTGATAAATGGTCATTTTTGATGCTGGTTAGGTGGGAGGGAAACAACACCTCAACTCTGGCTCTTCTCCTCGAGGAGAAGGGAGCCTTCTTATCGAAGCTGTATTCTCTTCTCCTTTAGGAGAGGGATAGGGTGAGGCTTTTGAAAAGTCATGAAAAAAAACGCTTACTGATTTTGGTAATGTAGTTTTCACCCCTTCGTTTGTCGACACCTCCCCTTAAAAAAGAAGACTCAATTCTGTCATTTTCTCCCTTTGCAAAGGGATTCTGAAAACTCTAGGAACAAAGGACAGAAAGATGAATTTTGTTTTTGCTGATATAAGGTCACTTCTTAGAACTTATCGTTTTTCCTTAGTTTTTTCACATTTTTGACCATCTTGCCAAAGCTTTTGTCCTTGTTTTTATTTTCCTGTACTGTCGATTCGAAATGTGTTTTTTCTCGTTTCATTTTCTGAAAGTTTGCGTAGGATTCGGGATCAATTTCACCATTTTCAACCGCTTCTAAAATTGCACAGCCTTTCTCATGTTGGTGAGTGCAATCTTTAAACCGGCAATTTTCCGCATATTCCATAATGCAATCGAATGTCATTTCTATACCGCCCGATGAGTTTGTGATTCCAACTTCACGCATCCCAGGATTATCGATTAAAATTCCTCCATTTTCAAGCACAATCAATTCTCTGTGGCTGGTAACGTGTTTCCCTCTATCAATACTTTCACTAATCGCAGCTGTACTCATCAGTTCCTTACCGCTCAACTTGTTTAGTAGTGTTGATTTTCCTACGCCCGAGGAACCAAGCAAACAATAGGTTTTCCCCTTTTTTATGAATGTGATTAATTGATCCAATCCGGCATCCGATTCATTACTGATGGCAATTACAGGAACGTCTTTAATGCGTTCAGAAATCAGATTCAGAAGAGTTTCCAGCTCCGAAGCCGTAATTAAATCAATTTTACTAAGTAGGATGATAGGCTCTACATTAGAGGCATTGCAAATTGTCAAATACCGTTCTAATCGGTTGATATTAAAATCCCGGTTAACGGACTGTACAATTAATCCGTAATCGATATTTGTCGCAATTATTTGTATCTGTCCTGATTTGCCAACAGCTTGTCGTTCAATTACTGAACTGCGAGGACAGATGGCATGAATCAGCGCTTTGCCTTCATCGTATTCCGAAAAAGCAACCCAATCGCCAACGGCTGGAAAGTCATGTCTGCTTGCAGCCGTATAGCGCAAATTACCTATCAATTCAGAATCATACTCATTTATAGGTGTCTTTACAACATACCTTTCCTTATGTTCCGACACAACACGACCAATCTCAAATGAATCCAATCCTTGTTCAATTCGATATTGTTCTAATTCCTTGTTATATCCTAAATCATGGTAATTCATTGATAATTTCTTATTAGGAGTCGTGTTTTTTAAGTATAGAATTTCAATTTAACCATCTTTCCCAATAGCACCAAAAAAATTGTAAGAAAAGAGAATCTAGTCAGCAGTAAAAAAAGCATTTACTGCCATATCAAAAAAAAAGCAGCATGTTCACCCAAAAGGCAATCATACTGCAATTTATTGAACTGCTAATTCAAAAAAAAGATTTGGTCGGATTGAAAATTTGAAGAACCACCTTCAACATCATCCTACCGATGCAATCCGACCAAAATCTAGCCACTATTAAAATCTTACTTACGATTCCATCCTCCGCCTAACGAAAGGTATAATTTAACGATGGCATTCAATTGTTGGAATTTTGTGTCTATGGTATTGATTTCAGAAGAAAGGGCATTGCTTCTAGCTGTCAACACTTCAATATAAGTTGTGTTTTGGTAACCATTATTCAGCAATTCTTCCGAATATTCAACTGCTTTTGTTAAGGCTTCTAATTCCATTTTCTGGATTTCATATTTTCTTTCTTCAGACTGATAGCTGTACAATGCATCCGAAACTTCTTTACCTGCCTGCAGCATGGCTTTTTGGAAATTGTAACGCGCTTCGGCTTGCTGTGCTTTGGCTACTTCGTATTTTGTTCGGATACTTCGCTTGTTAAATAGTGGTTGAGTTAAATTTCCAATCACATTACTAAACAAGGAGGAAGTACTAAACCAATCGTCGAAATTGATGCTTTCCAAACCAGCACTGGCACTAATGCTAATGCTAGGGTAGAAGTTGCTGCGTGCAACATTGGTCAGCTCAAAAGCATTCATTAAACCATATTCAGCCACCATTACATCGGGTCGGTTTCTTAACAATTGTGCCGGAAAGCCAGTTTGTATTTCAGCCATTACCTTTTGATCGTCGAGTTTTCCACGAACAATAGTTCCAGCATTTTGTCCCAACAAAAGAGAAAGGGTATTCTCTAACAGATTTACATTCTCTTCTAAGTTTAAAAGAAGAATTTGAGTGCTGTACAATTGTGCTTCTGTTTGTTTCACTGCAGCTTCGGTTACCTGTCCGGCATCTTTCAAGCTTTTCATTGTTTCCAAACCTTCAGTTCGGTTGGTAACGGTTTTTTTAGCTATATCAACTTGTGCATCTAGGGCAATAAGTTGAAAATAAGCGGCTGCAATGTTGCCAACTAAAGAACTTTCTACAGCTCTTCGAGCAGCTTCACTTTGCAAATACCCAGCCTGACTAGCTCTTTTGTTGCTTCGGATTTTTCCCCAAATATCGGCTTCCCACGAAATGCTACCTGTTAATTGATAATTTTCGTAATTGGGTCCATTACCGCCAGCTGAAATTCCAGTCACGCTATTGTCCGACAATTCATAATTACCTCCATTTGCACTCATGCTTAAACTTGGCAAATAGCCCATTTTTCCTTGTTTGTAATAGGCTTCGGCAGCATTCATGCGCTCAATGGCCATCAAATAATCCAAATTGTTATTTAAGGCTGTTTGGATTAAGCTTTGCAAATTTGAATCGGTGAACAATTCTTTCCAAGGCATGTTGGCAAGTGTTGCCGAATCGTTGGTGGAAACGTTGCGATACTGATCTACAGTTTCTATTTCTGGTTGCTGGTATTTTTTTGCAACAAAACAGGATTGAAGACTGAATGCTGCCAAGACCAGACTAAGTATTATATATCTTTTCTTCATGATTTCTTTCTATTTATTCTGCAGTTTCCAATTCGTTATCTTCTGGTTTTGCAGCTCCTGTAATTTTTTCCTGAATCGACTGAAAAATCACAAAGAAGGCAGGAATTACAAATACACCAAACAGAGTTCCAATTAACATGCCACCAACAGCACCAGTACCAATTGAACGGTTACCAACAGCACCCGCACCATTTGCCAGCATTAAGGGTACTATTCCTAGGATAAAGGCGAAAGAAGTCATTAAAATTGGACGTAAACGTGCTTTTGCTCCTTCAACTGCTGCTTGCATCAATTCCATTCCTTGGCGACGACGCTGCAAAGCGAATTCAACAATCAGAATTGCATTTTTTGCCAGCAAACCAATCAACATGATCAGGGCCACCTGGAAATAGATGTTATTCTCTAAACCAACCATTTTAACAAAGAATATGGCTCCAAATATACCAATAGGCAGAGATAGAATAATAGAGAAGGGTAGAATGTAGCTTTCGTATTGTGCCGCAAGCAAGAAGTATACGAATATCAAACTTAAGGCAAATACCAAAATTGCTTGATTTCCTGCTTTTTGTTCTTCACGTGTCATTCCCGAAAACTCGTATCCGTAGTTCGAAGGCAATGTTTCTGCTGCAACTTCCCGAATGGCTTTAATGGCATCTCCAGTACTGTAACCTGGATTCACGTTTCCATTAATGGTTGCAGAGTTGAACAGGTTGAAACGATTTACAACATCAGGACCGTTTACCTTTTTCATGTTCACAAACTGACTCACCGAAACCAATTCGTTTTTTGCATTTCTTACAAATACATTGTTCATCGATTCAAGGGTTTCACGATCTTCTGGTGCAGCTTGAATCATAACACGATACTGTTTTCCGAATCGGTTGAAATCGGCTGCATACCAACTTCCGTAATATCCCTGAAGGGTAGCAAACAAACCGTTTACTGATATTCCAGCTTCTTTTACTTTTTCAACATTTACGTCCATTTCGTATTGAGGAAATCCCGTGTTGAAAGAGGTAATTGCATACTTAATTTCTGGCCGTTGATTTAAGGCTCCTAAGAACTGATTACTTTTTTCCATCAAGTCGCTAAACTCTCCGTTCGATTTGTCTTGCAAACGCATCTCGAAACCATCGGAGTTACCAAATCCACGAACCGTTGGTGGTGCAAAGAAAAGAATTCGAGCTTCGTTAATGCTTGCTGTTCTTCCAAACAATTGACCAATAAGTGCATTTACTTGCTGATTTTCTTCTTTACGTTCTTTCCAGTTTTTTAATTTGATTACAGCAAAAGCTTTCGATCCACCTCTGGTGCCACTCATTAAACTAAAACCAACCACAAACATATTTTCCTCAACAACATCAATTTGATTAATGATGTCTTCAACTTTACCTGCAACCTCGCTTGTTCGTTCCAAAGTACTTCCCGGAGGCAAACTAATGTCGCAAAAGATTATTCCTTGATCTTCGTTGGGAATAAATCCTGTAGGAGTAGTCTTAAAGAAATATCCAGCAAGGGCGATAAAAACAACTAAAATTACACCAGTTAACCATTTTTTGTGAATTAAAAAACGAACAGAATTGGTGTAACGTTCAGTTATTGCATCGAATCCTGCATTAAAGGAAGTATAGAAACGTTTTGTTAAGCCTTTTTTGTGTTCTTCGCTTGGCTTATGTGGTTTCAATAATAGAGCACATAAAGCAGGACTTAATGTTAATGCATTAATTGCTGATATAACAATTGCCACAGCTAGTGTAATCGCGAATTGTTGATAGAATGCTCCTGTTGGGCCTTTTAAAAAGGAAACAGGAATAAATACAGCCGACATCACCAATGTAATGGATATAATAGCTCCGGTAATTTCGCTCATGGCCGACACTGTAGCTTTCTTAGCACTCTTCGCACCTTGGTCAAGCTTGGCATGAACAGCCTCCACCACAACAATAGCATCATCTACCACAATACCGATTGCGAGCACTAAGGCAAACAAGGTTAGCATGTTAATAGAGAATCCAAAGAGATTCAGGAAGAAGAATGTTCCAATAATTGCTACTGGTACTGCTATTGCAGGAATCAATGTTGATCTAAAATCTTGTAAGAATAGAAAAACAACCAAAAACACCAAAAGGAATGCTTCAATTAAGGTAATTATAACCTTACTGATCGATGCCTCTAAAAAGTCGTTGGTGTTGAATGGAATCACATAGTCGATTCCTTTTGGAAAATCTTTTTTAGCAGATTCCAATGTGCGTTCCACCTCTTTGATAATTTCCTGAGCATTCGAACCTGAGGTTTGATAGACTGCGATTGCTACCGAAGGATGACCATTGGTAATATTGTTGGTTGCATAACTAAAGGCGCCCAACTCAACTTTTGCAACATCCTTCAGACGAAGGAAATCACTGTTGCCTTCCGAGCGCAATATTATATTTTCATACTCCCCCTGAGTAGATAATTTTCCTTTGTAACGAATTACATATTCGAATGACTGAGATGAATTCTCCCCGAATTTACCAGGAGAAGCTTCTAAATTCTGCTCATTCAAAGCGCTAACGATATCCTGAGGAGTGATTCCATAGGCAGCCATTTTTTCTGGTTTCAACCAGATTCTCATTGAATAATCGCGTGAACCAAAAACATTGGCATCACCAACACCATTAACCCTTTTGATCATTGGTATTAAGTTGATACGAGCGTAATTCTCAATAAATGTTGCATCTAAGTCTTCATTCTCAGTTAAAAGTGAGAAGAACATTAGAACACTATTTTGAACTTTTTTGGTGGTAACACCCGATTGAATTACCTGCTGTGGTAACTTACTGTTTACTGTAGCTACTCTGTTTTGAACATTTACAGCAGCAATATCTGCATTGGTACCTAATTCAAAATAAACACTTATGGTTGCTGATCCATCGTTACTTGAGGTTGATGACATGTAGGTCATGTTTTCAACACCATTTACAGCCTCTTCGATTGGTACAACAACACTTTTTAATAGAGTTTCCGCATTCGCGCCAGGGTAGGTGGCTGTGATTTGCACCGTTGGAGGTGCGATTTCAGGAAACTGCTCTCGTGGTAAAGATGTGAGTCCTAGAACTCCTAAAATTACGATGAGTATGGATATTACGGTCGATAATACCGGCCGTTCAATAAATCTTCTTAACATGATTTCTGATTTTTATTTACAGTTGAGGAACAGTTGCTTATTTTTTAGAAAATGCAGCATTTCCTTCTGGGGTGTGCTTGCCTGCCATCACCTGAATTTGCATTCCTTCACGCAGTTTAATTAATCCGTCAACAACAAATGTCTCACCTTCAGTTAGTCCAGTTTGAACAATAAAATCCTGATCGATTGATTCAGATACAATTACCTCTTTTGATGCAACTTTGCTGTCCTTATCAACCAGATACACGAATTTTTTTCCTTGCATTTCAAAAGTTGCCTTTTGAGGAACTAAAATAACTTCATTTTGCATCGAAGGTAATTTTACGTGACCACTTATACCGCTTCGCAATAAATTTGCTGGATTAGCAAAAATTGCACGATAGCTAACGCTTCCAGTTCTTGGGTTTACCATTCCATTAATGGTTTCAATTCGTCCTTTTTGTTCGTATACAGAACCATCAGCAAGAATAAGCTCTACTTCAGGCAATGCCTTAATCATATCATCAACACTATTCCCGTTCAATTGTCGGTTGAATTGTAACAATTGCTTTTCGTTTAAATTGAAATAAGCGTATACATTACTGATATTGGATACAGTAGTAAGAGGTTGTGTTTCCGAACGACCCACTAAACTACCTACTCGGTAGGGTATGTCACCAATCATTCCGTCTACAGGACTCTTAATGAATGTGTAGTCTAAATTTTCTTTGGCATTCATGTAATTTGCATTGGCTGCATTTAATTGAGCCTTTGCCGCATTTAAAGCACTTTCTGCAGTTTGAAGCTGCACTGAACTTATGATGTTTTTCTCAACCAAAGGTCTTATTTTATCCACTTCAACCTTTGCCGATACAACTTGTGCTTTTGCTACTTCAACATTAGCATTGGCAGCATTAACCTGCTGATTTAATGTTTCGGCACTAAGTTTAAATAACAATTGTCCTTTTTTTACAACAGCACCTTCATCAACGTAAATCTTCTCAATAAATCCATCCACTTTTGGTCGGATTTCGATGTTTTGTTCGCCTTCTATATTTGCAGCATATTGGCTGTAAACAGTTACATTGGCTTTCTCTGCTGATTGCACAGGGAAAGACATTGGTCCTTGTGCCATTTGCTGTTTCGATGAATCCTTACAAGATGAGAAACCCAGTAGGATGATAGCCATACTTGCTAAGATGTAATTTCTTTTCATGATAAAAATAAATGTATTAATTGTGTTTAATTAGTTCTTTTGGTTCTGCCCGTAACGAACTGGGTGAATGTAATTTTTTAGTACTTAATTAAGTACCTAATTTGTTTTAGTCGTTTACATTAATGAGTTATTGTACATTTAGCTTTAATCTGATTGCTAAGCTGTTCCAATAGTGTTATCGTATTTGATAAATAATCCATGTATGGAGATTCTGGATCGATTTCATTTTGTTCATTATTTTTGTTCAGTACTTTATCAGCCAATTTTTTGTATTCTAGTATTTGTCCAACCAATAAATGTTCTGTTTTATAATTCGCAATTTTCTCTTCGATTCTTGATACAAATCCAACAGGGGATAGTGTGTAATATTTTTTACGATCACCTGGTTTTGTATAATATACGATCATGTTCGATTTAGTTAGATTCTGCAGATTGGTAGAGATTGTACTCTTACTTGCACCTAAAAAATGAACTAAATCATCGAAAGTGGTTCCATTTTCTTTATGGATGAAAAGTGTTGCAAATATTCGGGCACCAATGGGAGAAAGGTTTTCTTGTCCTTCCATAAACAGGCCAAATCGTTCTACTAATATTTTTTTTTGTTCTTCTAATTGGATAAGATTCATTGTTTCTGTTTTTTTTTCCTGAGACAAATATACGATTAGTTCGGTTCAGTCCGAACTAAAAAATGTTAAAAAAAGACAAAGAAACTTTCGCAATCGATGGAATAATAGAATTTGTTTTTTTAAGACAAAGCAGAAAGATTTTCTCAGAAATTAGTATGATCGAAAAAAAGCTGATTTGCGAAACGATTTTACCTATTTGCATTGCATGTGTATTTTCTTTATTGTTGGTTGCCTCTATTTAAAAGACCAGATAAATAGATTTTACTCTAGAATATCTGGTCGATTAAATAGTTGTTATATAATAAATTGAGGAACACGTTCTAAAACCATTTTCTTTTTTTAAAATAGAATAGCATTCCAATCGCTACACTTAGCATCACAAACCACATAATAAAATAGCTATACTCGTAGTGAAGTTCTGGCACTACATCGAAATTAGTCCCATATATTCCCGCTATAAATGTTAGAGGAATAAAAATGACTGAGAAAATCGTAAGGAATTTCATGATGTCATTTAGTTTACTACTTATGGTTGTATGGTAAATATTCAGCTGATCAGAGAGAATTTCTCTGTAACTGTCCGACGATTCATTTGCCTGATTTATATTGTCCTGTAGTTCTCTAAAATGCACATCGGTTGAATATTCAATTAAGTCAGATTCCATTTTTGAAAGGTTAAGAATCATTTCTTTAGCGGGCTTAATGCTTTTTCTAAGAAAGTTTAACTCACGTTTATATTTATTGATATCTTCAATTACCGATTGTTTTGGCTCCAAAAGTAAATTTTCTTCTAAAGTTTCAATTTTCTCCCCAAACTCACTAATAATATAGATGTAATTATCGATTACAATATCAAGAAGAGCAAAAACCAAATAATCTGTACCAGAAGTACGAATTCGTTTTTTCTGCTTTCTGATTCTTCCACGAATAGGTTCAAATACATCGCCTTTTCTTTCCTGGAAAGTTATTACTACTGTTTTGGTCAAAATTAAACTTAAATTTTCAACCTGAATAAGATTTGTTACTTCATCGTGACGGAGCATTTTTATCGAAATATAAATACAGTTGTCGTACTCCTGTATCATTGGCCTTGATTGAGTATTCATCACATCGGCCATAATGAGAGGATCCAGCTTGAAACCTTTTGCAATTTCCTCCATAATGGATGTGTTATGAATTCCATCGATGTTAAACCAGGTCACAGTATCTTTTTCCTGATATTTAAGCACCTCATTTACGGTAGTTACTGCGCTCTCTTCCAGATGATTTGCATCAAAATCTATAATGCGTAATAACACATTGTCTATTTTTTGTTCTCCACGAAAAAATAATTCGTCAGGAGAGATGCCTATTTCTTGCTTTGATTTTTTTATAAATCTTGCCATTATTTTATGTTTTGTATACATTCGTATTTATATTCCTTTCAATAAACGGCCTAAAATATCGGCTCCTGTTATGATACGTTTATTGTTGGTCTGCCAAAATAGAACGATGTCTTTTTCAAGCGGACTGTCTGAATCGATATCTATTTTGGTTCGTAATTTTTTGATTACTTTTCCTAAATTGGATAACTCATCAGTAATTAGAATTGGAATGTGGCAATAGTCTTTAATTTCTTTGTTAATACCATTAAATAAAACGTTGCGAATAAATTCATCGGCATCTAATACCAATTTGGGAACGTCATTTTCATCTGTAAAAGTTATCCATTTTTCTCCAGATTCGTTTATCCTTTTAAGAAAAACATCTTCAGGCTTAGCGGTGTAATCTGGAAATATCAGTTCGTCATTACTACTTTTTAAACTGATAATACTTTTGGGATTGAGTTCTTCACCTTCATGAATAATATTTATATCATCAAGCGAAAAGAAATTGATAGCTCCAGTTCCTTCAATATGGTCAATTTCATTGTCGGCCCCTTCCATGTGCTTCTTAATAATCATCTTAATATTCTCTTCTGCAAAGTGTTGCACTGAGTCTTTCACTAGCCAAAAATCTAATACTAGAGCACTTGGCTTC
>JBFFMG010000030.1:0-17796 GCA_041554215.1 Labilibaculum sp. | reverse complement strand
GAGGTAAATTATTATCAGGTGCTTTAGATGCTATCAACCGACATGGAGCTTCAACAGATGATGTTGATGTTGCTTGGGTTCCTGGTGCATTTGAAATTCCATTGATCGCGAAGAAAATGGCGAAAAGCGGAAAATACGATGCTGTTATTTGTTTAGGCGCTGTAATTAAAGGATCAACTCCACATTTCGAGTATGTATCTGGTGAAGTAACTAAAGGTGTAGCAAGTGTTTCTTTGGATACCGAAGTGCCTGTTATTTTTGGTGTTTTAACTACAGATTCTATTGAGCAGGCAATTGAGCGTGCAGGAACAAAAGCTGGAAACAAAGGCTTCGAAGCTGCTGTATCAGCAATTGAAATGGCTAACTTATTGAAGCAATTTTAAGCAAAGAATATATCAAAAAAAAATCCCAGCAGTGATGCTGGGATTTTTTCATTTTCTGCATTAATGCTTGTTTCGATTAATATATTTTAAGCATCATTATTTCTTTTTCACTTAAGAATCTCCATTTTCCTCTAGGAATATTTTTCTTGGTGATTCCTGCAAAAAGAACACGGTCTAGTTTTTCAACTTCGTAGCCTAGGTGTTCAAAAATTCGTCGTACAATTCTATTTCGACCAGAGTGAATTTCAATTCCTACCTGGGTTTTATCCTCAGTACTTGCAAAACTTATTGCATCAGCTTTAATTTCACCATCTTCCAGCTCAATACCTGCAGATACCATGTTTAATTCTTCTTGCGAAATTTCTCGGTCTAAATAAACATGGTAAATTTTCTTTTTGTTGTAACTTGGATGAGTCAATCGCTTTGTTAAATCTCCGTCATTGGTGAAAAGCAAAACTCCAGTAGTCATTCTATCCAATCTTCCAACCGGATAAACTCTTTCTTTGCAAGCATTACTTATTAAATCCAGAACAGTTTTTCGGCCCATTGGATCATCCAGAGTCGTCACAAAATCTTTAGGTTTGTTTAAAACCAAATATACTTTTGCTTCAGCTTGCAATTGTTTGCCATCCATACAAACAACATCTGTTATATTTACTTTAGTACCAACTTCTTTTACAATTTCACCGTTAACGGTTATTTGACCTTCTTCAATGCGCCTGTCAGCTTCTCTTCTTGAGCAGGCACCCGTATTCGAAATGTATTTGTTCAATCGAAGCATGCCATCTTCAGGTCCTGTCTTTTTTGCAAAAGCCAACTGTTTCTTCTTGCTGTAATGCTTTTTTTGAAGAATTTCTCTACCCGGTTTATTTGCAAAACGATCATAAGGTTTTGTGGTTGATTCTTGATTTTCATTAAAATCGTCCTCAAATCGTTCTCGTTTTTCTGGAAATTTTGATCTTCCTTCTCCTTTGTCTCTTCTATCTCCTCTATCTGAATCTCTTTCAGATCTATAGCTTGAGTCTTCTGATCTATGTCGTCGGTCCGAATCTCTTCCTGGTCTGTTGTTATCAAATCTTCGTGGCGATCTTGAATCTGAGCCACGAGAAGTTCGGTTCGAATCATTACTACGTCTGTCCGAATTTTCGGATCTATCGCCATAGTTGCGAGTACGCGATTCCGATCTGGATCTTCCTCTGTCTGAATTTTCTGATCGATCGCCAGACTTACGGTCTCGTGATTCTGAATCTCGGCCAAATTTACGGTTTGGTTCTTCCGATCCTGATCTTCTTCTATCGGAACCTCTTTCCGAATTATCACCATCAAATTTTCTTGATGATTTAGAGTTATCTCTCTGATAAGGGGTTTCGTTACTGTCTCTTTTTTTTCGAGGATATTCTGATTTACCCTCATTATTGCGTGATTCTGAATCCTTTTTGAATCGAGGATTTGTACCACCAGGTTTTCTATCGTTTTCTGTTTTTGATCCAAAAGAAGATCTTTCTCTTCTTTCTTTTCCGTATTTTTTTTCTTCCATTTCTGAGTAAATGATCAATGTTCTGAACCTGCAAATGTACTAATAATCAAAGAATATCTTAATTCAGGGAGTTAAAAAAATGAAATAAAGAAAATCAATTTGATTTTTGTTTTTTTACTCTTGATCGAAATTATAAATTTGTCTAGCAAATTTTGAACTTAATTTTGTTCTTGATCTTATTAATCGAATCAGTCACTAAATAAAACTCTTTAAATAATATGGCATTAATTAAATCAATTTCCGGAATCAGAGGAACGATTGGCGGTCAGGTAGGAGATGGATTAAGTCCTCTTGACGTTGTAAAGTTTTCAGCAGCCTATGGTACTTGGGTTTTACGCAGAAATAAAGGACAAAAAGTAAAAGTTGTTGTTGGGCGAGATGCTCGTATTTCTGGAGAAATGGTCGACAAACTTGTAGTTGGAACTCTTTTAGGGTTGGGGATTGATGTTGTGGAAATAGGTTTGGCCACCACTCCAACAACCGAAATTGCTGTTACTGGAGAAAAAGCTCAAGGTGGTATTATTTTAACAGCTAGTCACAATCCAAAACAGTGGAACGCATTAAAATTATTGGATGAAAAAGGTGAATTTCTGAACGATATTGATGGCAAGATAGTTCTTTCAATTGCCGATAATGAAGATTTTATATTTGCGGATGTTGACGATTTGGGTCAGCTCTCTTATGTAGATGATTACACTCAAAAACACATTGATCATGTTTTAGCACTTGACTTGGTAGATGTTGAAGCAATTAAGAAAGCCAATTTTACAGTTGCCGTAGATGCTGTAAATTCTGTGGGTGGAATTGTAATTCCTCAATTATTGAAAGCTTTGGGTGTTGCTAATGTTGTTGAGTTGTATTGCGAGCCTAATGGGCGATTTCCTCATAATCCGGAGCCACTTCCCGAGCATTTAACCGAAATTGCTTCTGTTATGAAAGAAGGCAAAGCCGATGTGGGCTTTGTTGTAGATCCTGATGTAGATCGTTTGGCTATTGTTAACGAAGATGGTAGCATGTTCGGCGAAGAATATACCTTGGTGGCTTGCGCTGATTACGTTTTGGCGAATACACCGGGAAACACTGTATCTAATCTTTCATCAACTCGTGCTTTGCGCGATATTACCGAAAAACACGGCGGAACATACGAAGCTTCGGCTGTTGGAGAAGTAAATGTAGTGACTAAGATGAAAGAAAATAAGGCCGTAATTGGTGGCGAGGGAAATGGTGGAATTATTTATCCAGCAAGTCATTATGGTAGAGACTCGTTGGTTGGGGTTGCTTTGATTTTAACTCACATGGCTAAAACAAATAAAAAGGCTTCTGAGTTGAGAGCAAGTTATCCTAATTACTTTATCTCAAAAAACAAAATCCAGTTAACGCCCGAAATTGATGTTGACGCGGTTTTAGTTGCCATGAAAGAGAAATATAAGGATGAGAAAGTGAATGATATTGATGGCGTAAAAATTGATTTCGCTACAGAATGGGTTCATCTTCGTAAATCGAATACCGAACCTATTATTCGAATTTATTCCGAAAGTAAAAATGAGGCTACAGCAAATCAATTAGCCGAAAAAATTATTTCTGAAATAAGAGAAATCATTAAATAGAAAAAATATTTTTTCAGATCGACGCAAGGGAATAATTCTCTTGCGTTTTTTTTTGCTGATAAAAGAAAATTTTCCGTAATCGTTTGCATTCTCTTCATCTTGAAAAATAAGCACTTTTTTTTGACCATTTTGGCAAGTTTAATTTCATTCGGGAGCGTCTGTTTTCCTTACTGAATGTGGCTTCCGATAATTGGATCTGTATATCGTTATTGAGTAGAAGAGCTTGTGTGGGTGTTTATACCCAATTTAGAAATAGTTAAATATGTCAGAAGTTAGATTATTGTATTTTAATTTTCATATATTTAAGTGATCCTGTTGAAAAGCAGGTCGTTTTCTGAATTATTTTCTGGCATTGTATTTATATTTGCTAGCCAATAAAGAAAAAATTCTACATTGAAACGAATACAAATAGATATAATCAAAGATTAAAGCGTTATGAAAATTACCGTTGTAGGTGCAGGAAATGTTGGAGCAACTTGTGCGAATTGCATTGCTCAAAAGGAATTAGCAAACGAAGTAATTATTGTTGACATTAAAGATGGATTGTCAGAAGGAAAAGCTTTGGATATGTGGCAAACCGCTCCAATTAATTATTACGATACAAGAGTTAAGGGGGTAACTAATGATTATGCTGCTACTGCAGGATCAGAAGTTGTTGTTATTACATCGGGCCTTCCACGTAAACCAGGAATGAGTCGTGATGACTTAATTTCTATTAATGCAGGTATTGTAAAATCGGTTACTGAAAATGTAATTGCTCACTCTCCTGATGCAATCATCATTATTGTATCTAATCCTCTAGATGTTATGACTTACGCTGCTTTCTTAACAGCTAAAAAAGCATCTAACAAAGTATTTGGTATGGCTGGCGTATTGGATACAGCTCGTTACCGTGCTTTCCTTGCTGAGGAATTAAATGTTTCTCCTAAGGATATTCAGGCATTATTAATGGGAGGACACGGTGATACTATGGTTCCACTTCCTCGTTATACTACAGTAGCAGGTATTCCTGTAACTGACTTGATCGAAGAAGATAAATTAAATGCGATTATCGAAAGAACTAAATTTGGTGGTGGTGAGTTAGTTAACTTGATGGGAACTTCAGCTTGGTATGCTCCAGGTGCTGCAGCAGCTCAAATGGTTGAAGCTATTGTTCGCGATCAAAAAAGAATTTTCCCTGTATGCGCATTATTGAATGGCGAGTACGGAATGAAAGATATTTTCTTGGGAGTACCAGTAGTTTTAGGTAAAAACGGAATCGAGAAAATAATCGAAGTGAAATTGAATGAAGATGAAATGGAATTGTTGAAAGGATCAGCAGAAGCCGTTAAATCTGTAATGAAAGTGTTAGACGGAATGGATACTTTTGCTAAATAGCAATTTCATTTACCAGTATATAAAGGTTGTCTCTATTTTGAGACAACCTTTTTTTTGTCGAATTGGAGCTAGTTAAATTTTACTGCGATTAATGAAAACAAGCAATTTTAGCTCCTAAACTTAAAATTTTGCCTCGCATTATTATTTTGTTAATGTTTTAAGGGTTTTATGTGTTTTATGATACAAATATCTGTTCTTTTGGTATATTTGCTATCCTTTGTTCAGAAAGCCCATGAAAATTGAGATTCCAATAGAGATAATTGAGCTTGAAAACGAAAGTTTTCATCTTTTAATATGCTGTAAGGTTAACGGTAGCCACAAGGGTGATTTGGTAATTGATACAGGAGCTTCCAAAACGGTGTTGGATAGAAATTTTGTGCCTGCTTATAAGCTGTCCGAGAATCAAACATCCGAGATTAAGTCGAGAGGTTTGGGAGAAGGGAGTTTAAATACCGAAATGGTTAAGATAGATTCATTCCAATTAGGAGATCTTTTGGTAAATGATTTTCATTGTGCCCTAATCGATCTTGCCGGTATTAATGAGATGTACATGGAGCATTGTCAGCGAGAAATTTGCGGATTGCTTGGGAGTGACTTTCTTTTAAAGCATCGGGCAATCATCAATTACGGCAGTCAAATTTTAGAATTAGAAATTTTTTAAGACCTAGTAGATCTGCCAAAGACATAAAGTACTTGAAGTACGAGTGTTATTGAACAAAGGAATTTGAAAAAAATTAATATATTTGTGCGTTAATTGCGGTTGGAAATATAAAATACCACATAAATAAGAATTAAATAAACCTAAACACATGCGAAATAAAGGAGCGATTCGTCTACTCGCTATTGTCTTTGCGCTGGTGAGTTTGTATCAGTTGACATTTACTTACGTTACCAAATCAGTTGAAAAGACAGCTCAGGAATTCGGAGCTGGCGATAGTCAGAAGGAACAAGCTTATCTTGACTCCATTAGGGGTGAGGGAGTATACAATTTTCTTTGGATTAAAGATTATTCTTACAAAGAGTGTAAGGAATTAGAAATGAACCTTGGTCTTGACCTTAAAGGTGGTATGAATGTTACCATGGAGGTTTCTGTAATTGATATTATTAAGGCCATGGCCAATAATAGCAAGGATGAAACTTTTGTAGCAGCCATCGCTAAAGCAAAAGCCATGCAAAAGGATAGTCAGAAAGAATTTGTTGTTCTTTTTGGTGAAGCATTCAAATCTATCAATCCAACGGCTCAATTGTCTTCTCCAGATATCTTCGGAACTTTAGAGTTAAAAGATAAGATTCCATTCGGTGCGACTAACGCTGATGTGTTAAAAGTGATCAAACAAGAGGCTGATGCCGCTATTGATAATACATTTAACATCCTTCGCTCTCGTATTGACCGTTTCGGTGTTGCACAACCAAATATCCAAAAAGCTGATGTTTCAGGTCGGATCATTATCGAACTTCCAGGTATTAAAGATGCTGCTCGTGTACGTAAATTATTACAAGGAACTGCAAGTCTTGAATTCTGGGAAACATATAGTGCTAACGAAGTAACTCAGTATTTAAATGCTGCAAACGAAAAATTAGCAGCTATCAATACAACCGCTGAGCCTGCTGAAGAAGTAGTTGCTGAAGAGGTTAAAGAAGAAGTGAAAGATGAAGAAGTTGCTCTTTTAGATAAAATTGAAGAAACAGCAACTGATTCTGTAAAAGAGCTTGATGCAAAAGAAATTGCAAAAAAATACCCACTATTTTCTGTTTTAAATCCTACACAAAGAGGATCTTCTAAAGCAGTTGTTGGTATGTCTCACATTAAAGATACTGCTAGAGTAAATCAAATTTTGGCAATGCCAGCTGTTCAATCAGTAATGCCACGTAATTTGAAATTCTTCTGGGGTGTTAAATCTATCGATGAGGGTGGTAATGTATTTGAATTGTTCGCTATTAAAGTAACAAGCCGCGATGGAAAAGCTCCATTAGATGGCGATGCTGTAACTTCTGCACGTGAGCAAATTGATCAAAACAATGCGCAAGCTGAAGTTTCTATGAGCATGAGTGGTGAAGGAGCAAAAGTTTGGGCTCGTCTAACCAAAGATAACGTTGATCGCGCAATTGCGATTGTTTTGGATGGATATGTTTATTCTGCTCCAAATGTTATGAATGAAATTAAAGGTGGACAGTCTAGTATTAGTGGAAATTTCACGATTGCTGAGGCGAAAGATCTTGCGAACATATTGAAGTCGGGTAAATTACCTGCTCCTGCACATATTATTGCTGATGAAGTTGTTGGGCCATCATTGGGACAAGAATCAATTCAAAAAGGAATGTGGTCTTTCATCATTGCTTTCTGCTTGGTGTTAGTATATATGTTTTTCTTCTATAGTAAAGGTGCTGGTCTTACTGCAAATATTGCTTTGATTGCCAACTTGTTCTTCATTTTTGGTATACTTGCTTCTTTAGGAGCTGTGTTAACTTTACCGGGTATTGCGGGTATTGTATTAACCATCGGTATGTCGGTTGATGCGAACGTGCTTATCTACGAACGTATACAGGAAGAGCTAAAAAGTGGAAAAGGATTGAGTATTGCTATTTCTGATGGTTATAAGAATGCATATTCTGCGATTATCGATGGTAACATCACTACTCTTTTAACGGGTGTTATTCTTTACCTTTTTGGTGAAGGTCCAATTAAAGGTTTTGCAACTACATTGGTAATTGGTATTTTCTCCTCTTTGTTTGCTGCAATTTTTATCACTCGATTAATTATTGAAGCTTCTCTGAAACGTAACCGTAACGTAACTTTTACGACTAAGTTTACTGATAACTGGTTGCGTAATTCGCACATTAAATTTCTTGAGAAAAGAAAAGTATTTTATGTGATTTCAGGTATTGCGATTCTTGTTAGTATCGGTTCTCTTGCAACAAGAGGTTTAAATCAAGGTATCGATTTTACTGGAGGTAGAACATATGTTGTTGCTTTCGATCAGGAAGTTTCAGTTGAGGATATTGCAAAATCATTAGACGTAGTTTACGGACATGCTCCTGAAGTGAAAACTTTCGGTGGAGATTCTCAGGTGAAAATTACTACAAAATATAAAATTGAGGAGTCTGGAAACGAAGTAGATGATGAAGTAGAAGATTTGCTTTATACAGGTTTGAAACCGTATTTAGGAGATGTTTCTAAAGCTGACTTCCTTGAGAATAACAGAAAAATGTCGCAAAAAGTGGGTCCTACTATTGCTGATGATATTCGTAAGTCTGCAGTATTATCCATCTTATTTGCATTGATCGTGATTTTCCTTTACATCATGGTTCGTTTCTCGAACTGGCAGTATGGTTTAGGTGCGATTGCTGCTCTTGCTCATGATTCAATTATTGTATTGGGTATCTTCTCATTGTGTTACGGATGGTTGCCATTCTCGCTTGAGGTAGATCAGGCGTTTATTGCTGCGATACTTACGGTGGTTGGTTACTCCATTAATGATACTGTGGTTGTATTTGACCGTATTCGTGAATACATTGGATTGTATCCAAAACGTGATCGAGTTGAGGTTGTGGATAATGCTTTGAATAGTACTTTACGTCGTACTTTTAGTACTTCCTTATCTACAATGGTAGTATTGTTAGCCATCTTTATTTTCGGTGGAACTTCAATTCAAGGATTTACATTTGCATTGTTAGTCGGAGTTATGGTAGGTACTTATTCTTCACTATTTATTGCAACTCCAATTTCTTACGATACAAGCTTACGTGTATCTAAAGCGATTGCTAAAAAGAAATAATTAGAAATTAATTATAAAATTATCCCCCGAATCATCTGATTTTGGGGGATTTTTTTTGCTTAGGTTTAAATCGAATTGCAATCTATATTCATGATTTAAAATTTCTTCGGTATATTTGTTTAAAATATCATACAAATGGATAGTATTCTTTTATTTATTAGTGGCGGTGAAATAGTTGTCGTATTGGTTGTTGTTCTTTTGCTGTTCGGATCGAAAAAGATTCCAGAATTGGCACAGGGACTAGGGAAAGGTATGAAGGAGTTCAAACGGGCAACGGATGATATTAAAACTGAGATCAAGAAAGAAACAGAGATTCTTGATAATATTAAGGATTTTAAGAATGACCTTACTAAGAAATTGTAATTCTACATTTTAGGTCTTATTATTCCACAGATACTTAGTGTGGAATTTTTTTTATTTCAATGGACTATTTATATCTTTTTATAGGTTTCGTTATCCTATTATATAGCGGCGATTTGTTGGTGAAAGGTGGTGTGGCGCTCTCATCTCATTTTAAGGTGTCCACTCTTGTTGTAGGCGTAACCGTTGTTTCGTTTGGAACATCAGCACCCGAACTTTTTGTTAGTTTAGATGCAGCTCTTCACGGTAGTCCGGATATTGCTATAGGTAACGTTATTGGTTCTAATATTGCGAATATTGCTCTTGTGCTCGGTTTTACAGCTATTCTAATGCCTTTACCAGTTCGTAGTAATTCTATAAAATTTGATTGGCCTTTTATGATGGGTGCATCAATCTTGTTTTATCTTTTCATATTGAATCAACAATTGGAATACTACGAAGGAATCATTTTGGTTTTTCTTTTGATTGTATTCATGGTGTGGACCATTTGGAAATCAAGAAAAGAAAGCCGGAGCATAACCAATGATTTTAAAGTAGCTAAATATTCAATATCTATTGCGGTATTCCTTATTCTTCTAGCCTCGGTAGGTCTGTATTTTGGTGCAAATATGTTGGTTGGTAGTGCAAAAAGTATTGCTCTTGATTTTGGCGTGAGTGAAAGAGTTGTCGGATTAACTTTAGTTGCCTTTGGTACGTCTGTTCCAGAATTGGCTACTTCTGCTGTAGCTGCTTATAAAAAGGAAATGGATATTTCTATTGGAAATATTATTGGCTCTAATATATTTAATATTCTAGGTGTATTGGGTGTAACGTCTATCATCAAAAATATTTTTGTTAGTCAACCCATCATATCTTTCGATATATTAATCATGTTAGGTGTGTCTTTTCTCTTGTTTTTGCTGATTTTACCTTTGAATAAAGGGAAGCTGCACCGATGGAAAGGATTTGTGTTACTTTCAGTTTATCTGATTTATATTTATACGGTTTTCACCAAGTAATTCATACATATGATAACTGCTGATCAAATCAAAAAGAGTTTTGGAACGGTTGATGTCCTAAAAGGAATTGATCTGAATATTACTAAAGGAGAAATTGTTTCGGTGGTTGGTGCCAGTGGAGCTGGTAAAACTACGCTTTTGCAAATACTTGGAACTTTGGATCGTCCGGATTCAGGGAAAGTTTTTTTTGATGGTGTTGATATTACTTCTTTTAATGAAAAAGAGTTATCTGCATTCAGAAACGCCAACATTGGCTTTGTATTTCAGTTTCATCATTTATTGCCTGAATTTACAGCCTTAGAAAATGTTTGTATTCCGGCATATATTGCAAAAAAATCGAGAGCTGAAGCCAGTTCGAAAGCAAAGGAATTATTGGAAATGTTGAATCTTGGGCATCGAATGGATCATAAGCCTTCTGAACTTTCGGGTGGAGAGAAACAGAGAGTTGCCGTGGCAAGAGCTCTGATTAACGATCCAATAGTAATTTTGGCTGATGAACCCTCGGGGAATTTAGATTCCAAAACACGTCAGGAACTTCACGAATTATTTTTTACTTTGCGTGATCGATTCAATCAAACTTTTGTAATCGTAACACACGATTCTGAGTTGGCTGATATGTCTGATCGAAAAATTATCATTTCAGATGGCTTGATCGATGAAAACAACTAACTTTTCATTTTCTGATTTAAAGGAATTTTTGGAAGAGAAATACGATTTATACAATCGTGAATCATTTATTACTACCGATCCTATTCAAATACCTCATGCTTTTTCTAAGAAAGAAGATGTTGAAATTGCAGGTTTCTTAAGTGCAAGTATTGCTTGGGGACAGAGACCCACCATAATTCGAAATGCCAAATGGTTGGTAGACAGAATGGATCAACAACCTCATGAGTTTGTTTTAAATGCCTCCAAAAGTGAATTAGAAGTTTTTAAACAATTTAAGCATCGTACTTTTAATGGTGATGATTGTATCTTCTTTTTAAAATCATTACAAAACATTTATCAAAACCATGGTGGGTTGGAAGATGTATTTGCAAAAGGAGTTGATGATGCAGGCAGTGTGAAAGGAGCATTGGCGCATTTTAGGGACGTGTTTTTCAAAGCTGAACATTTGGATCGAAGCCAGAAGCACATCTCGAATGTAATGAAAAAATCTACGGCAAAGCGATTGAATATGTATTTGCGATGGATGGTTCGAAGCGATGATCGTGGGGTAGATTTTGGATTATGGGACAAAATATCATCGGCAGATTTATACTTACCTCTGGATGTGCATACTGGAAATGTGGGCCGCAAATTGGGTTTACTAACCAGAAAACAAAACGATTGGCTGGCTGTTGAAGAAATAACTGAAAATCTACGAAAGTTCGATCCAACGGATCCCATTAAATATGATTATGCCTTATTTGGCTTGGGTGCATTTGAGAAATTTTAGACAGAATGGCAAATAATTACTTTGAGTTTAAACAGTTTCGAATCAATCAAGATGGTTCTGCAATGAAAGTGGGAACAGATGGCGTTTTGCTTGGCGCGTGGGCGGATGTTTCGAATGCCAATCGAATTTTGGATATTGGAACAGGAACTGGACTAATTGCGATAATGATGGCTCAAAGAACTAAAAAGGATGCAAAAATTGATGCCGTTGAGATTGAATCATCCTCTTATCAACAAGCTGTTAATAACTTTTCAAATTGTCTTTGGACTTCAAAAATTGATGCATTTCATCTGTCTTTTCAAGATTTTTGCCAAAGAACTACAATTAAATATGACGCGATTGTAAGTAATCCTCCTTATTTTTTAAATGGTTTAAAGGCGAAAGGTGAGTCGCGAACTCAGGCTCGTCATGCAGATCACTTGCCTTTTAATGTTTTATTGGAAGGTGCATTTAAATTGTTGAATGAAACTGGCACTTTAGCGGTTATTCTTCCAGTTGAAGAAGGTGAATATTTCGAACGATTGGCAAGATTAACTGGTTTTTATTTGAGAAGGAAGATTTCTGTTTTTCCTAATCCAGGGAAACCTGTAAAAAGATATTTGCTCGAATTTTGTATGAAAAAATGGGAGTCCGAATTCTCTGAGTTAATCGTAGAAAACGGACAAAGGCATGTTTATTCTCCTGAATATATTAATCTCACAAAAGACTTCTATCTAAAATTTTAAACCAGACTACTTGGGTTCTGTAGAAATTTTAAAATTTGCCCACCATTCGGTAAGTTCAAAAGGAGTTTGATTGTAACCAGCCTTAAGTTTATCCATACGTTTGTTAATATATTCTTTACTGCTTAAAGCGGAATGGTATTCCTCATTTGCAACATTAATACTAGCAATGCCAATGCTTATTTTTTCATCTCCAGATAAGTTTCCTGAATAAAATTCGCTCATTGCCACTCGAAGATGATAACTAAACAACACTTCGTTTTTTGAACTTAATTTCACTTGATAATTATCTTCTTCTTGAAGGGTACTGATCGAAAGAGTCTCTTTTTTTTTTGTGTTTACAACCTCGTAAACCTGAAAACGATCCAGGAATTCCTCATTCATTTCGACAAGTGTAAATTGCGTTAAATATTTTTCAAAATTTTCTTTTGAATAAGGTATTCCAGAGGGCATTGGGAAATTAATTGCGTACTTATTTTTTAGTTTTCCCTCAGTGTCAAACCAAATGCTAAGTCCTAAATTGTATATTTTCAGTAGTGTTTTTTTTGAGTTTGTTTCAAGTATGATATCAATGTATTGATCATTATTGAAAACTTTAATGCTTATTTGATCCTCGGCATTGTAATAATTTGCTTCAGTTGTGGAGTATATTTCAGAATTGAAATTTCTTTCATTTTGCCAATAGCTTGGTATTTGATTTTTTACCGCACAGGAGGTAAAAGTGAAAAGACTTGCTAATATTGCAAATTGAATAAATCGAGACATGTATTTTTTTAAAATTGATACAGATCAAAAATATAAAAAAGAGGATGATCTTTGATGAAAAACCTTAGTTAATGTGTCGTAGTATTTATAAATCGATTTCCTCTTCAATAAATTTTACGTTTAAAGTTTCCAATTCGGCAAGAATGGGTTCATAAAGTTCAGGTAAGGTTGGAATATGAACTCCTTTCAAATGAATCTTATCTTTTGCTAATAGCTTTGTCGCTATGGCTAAAGGAGTTCCAACAGTATACGACATGGCTGTATGTTCACGATCTGTTCCTTCGTATGTCATGGATGAGATGATTCTCTTTTTTGCGCCTTTGATTTCAAAATCGAAAAGGTGCTGCATCACCAGAAGATCTTTATCTGAAGGTTCAAGAGCCCATTTGTGTTCCAAGATTTTTTGAAGAATTAATGCCGGACTTGCATTTTTTATTCCTACGAGCTCATTTGAAAATAAACCAAGCCATTTTAGTTTGGTCATAACTAACGAATTAGTATCAATTTTTGTAAAGTTGGCTAAGTTTTCCTCTACCGACTTTTCACTATCGGGTAAGAAACTCAATAAATAATCCAGATAAGTAAGTTTATGAGAGTTTTTCATTTGGTAGGTATCATCTGTACAGCCCAATTGAACGAGTACATCCCAGGCTTCGGAGTATCCTGGGCGACGCATGGTTCCTCTCATAATAGTTGGGATGTTTTTTAGCCCGTATAGTTCACAATATTGAAGTGAGTCTCTGTTTGGATAAACCTCAAAATCGCCATAGCCCGAAATTTGAGTTTTGGTAAGAGTTGAGAATAATTTGTGATAAGGTATGTATTTGTAATGACCATTTTCTTTGAATTGTGCAGTTCCTTGTCCGGCGACCACAACATTTCTTGGATTCCATGAAAATTTATAATTCCATGGATTGTTGTCACAGTCAGGAGCGACTAAGCCTCCACAAAACGATTTAAATGTCTCAATTTTGCCACCACGATTTTTAATCTGATTGATTATTTTCATGGCCGACATATGATCAAGTCCAGGATCAACTCCAAGTTCATTTAAAAAGCAAAGGCCTTTTTCTTTGGCTTCTTCGTCTAATTCCATCATTTCGGGGGAAACATAGGAGGGGGTTAACAGGTGCTTTTCATGTCTCAAGCATTCCTTCGCAACAATAATGTGCATCGAAGCGGGAACCATACTAACAACAATATCGGCTGCCGAAATTTCCTCAGTTCTTTGTTCTAAATCCTTTAAGTTAAATCGAAGGGCTATTCCATTAGGGTGATCGTTTATTTTCTTTTGAGCAGTTTCTAAAGACATATCGCCAACGGTAATTTTCCAATTGTGCTTTTCCGAATGTTTCAATAAATATTGAATTAAATGGGTTGCTGAAAGACCCGCGCCAATTATTAGAATGTTTTTCATTTGTGTGTCGTTAGTTTATGCCTTCTATAAATTTAGAATAAAGCAATTAGAAAACTATAGAATAATCGATAGATTTTTAATTTCGATTACAAAGAATAGAAATCGTTATGTTATTCAATTATTAGATTAAGTGGATATAAGTGTTTCATAACTAGGTGTAAGTGGTGTTTTTAAATGCCTATTTTGTAAATGCCTATATTAAAAAAAGATTGGGATTGTTATTTTTTTTATTTTCTGATCTCTAAATCGGAATGAGTATATTTGTTCGAGAAAGATAAAAAAATGAGTAACCTCTAAATATATTATCCCCTTGGTACAAGATAGAAAAGCCGTTGAAACCCCATTAATGAAGCAGTATTATCAGATGAAAGATAAACATCCTGATGCCATAATGCTGTTTAGGGTTGGTGACTTTTACGAAACATTTTCTGATGATGCAATTCGCGCTTCAGAAATTTTAGGAATTACCCTAACCAAGCGTGCAAACGGATCTGCATCCTATGTCGAGTTGGCTGGATTTCCACATCATGCCATTGATACCTATTTGCCTAAATTGGTGCGGGCAGGCATGCGTGTGGCCATTTGTGAGCAATTGGAAGATCCAAAGAAAACTAAAACTCTTGTTAAACGGGGGATTGTAGAATTGGTAACTCCTGGTGTATCCTATAATGATAACGTTTTGGAGCATCGTGAAAATAATTTCCTTGCTTGTATCCATATGGAGAAAAAATCAGCAGGAATCGCTTTTTTGGATGCTTCAACAGGGGAGTTTTTAACGGCAGAGGGAAATTTTGAATACATCGATAAGCTATTGGGTAACTTTCAACCTAAGGAAGTTTTGTATCAGAGAGGAAAGGAAAAGCAATTTCATGAATTGTTTGGTGGCAAGTTCTATACTTTCACCATGGATGATTGGGTGTTTACCGAGAGTGCTGCGAATGATAGATTGCTTCGTCATTTCGAAACCGCTTCGCTGAAAGGCTTTGGAGTTCAGACTCTTCGTGAAGGAATCATTGCATCGGGAGCCGTTTTACATTATCTGGATATTACTAAACACAGCAAGGCAGCTCATGTAACTCAGCTTTCGAGGATTGAAGAGGACAGGTATGTGTGGTTGGATAAATTTACGGTTCGTAATTTAGAGCTTTTTGGAGCCCTAAATGATGGAGCAAGTACTTTATCGCGAGTAATGGATAAAACATTATCTCCAATGGGTGCACGCCTCTTAAAAAGATGGATTGCACTTCCTTTAAAAGATGCTGCTCGTATTAATGATCGATTAAGTGTTGTAAACCATTTTTATACGAATGAAGTAATTTCACATACCATAGGAGATGAAATTCAGCAGATCGGAGATCTGGAACGGATCATCTCTAAGGTTGCTGTTGGTAGAGTCAGTCCACGCGAAGTGGTTCAGCTAAAGAATGCCCTACTGGCCATTGAACCTATTCGTAACTATTGTTTGAAAAGTGGTAACGAAGGTCTGTTAAAAATCGGCGATCAATTAAATCCTTGTACTTCGGTTCGGGAAAAAATTGAAATGGAAATTCATATTGATCCACCTAACATGGTTAGTAAAGGTGGAGTAATTGCTGATGGTGTTTGTGAAGAATTGGACGATTTAAGGAAAATATCTTTTACAGGTAAAGATTATTTACTCCAGATGCAAATGCGTGAGATTGAAAGAACTGGTATAACTTCTCTTAAAATTGCGTTTAATAATGTGTTTGGATACTATATAGAGGTAAGAAATACGCACAAAGATAAAGTTCCGCAGGAATGGATTAGAAAACAAACTTTGGTAAGTGCCGAACGATATATTACTCAGGAATTAAAAGATTACGAAGAGAAAATATTGGGTGCAGAAGAAAAAATACTGGCTTTGGAAACTCGCTTGTACAATGAGTTGGTTTTAGGTATTGCTGATTATATTTCAACCATTCAGTTAAATGCAGCGATGATTGGTCGTTTGGACTGTTTATTGTCTTTTGCGAAATTGGCAAAGGAGAACAATTATAGTTGTCCTCGTATCAATGATTCTGAAGTTATTGAAATTAAACAAGGAAGGCATCCGGTTATCGAAAAGCAATTGCCTATCGATGAAAAGTACATTGCCAACGATGTTTATTTGGATAATGAAAATCAGCAGGTAATTATTATTACAGGGCCAAACATGGCAGGTAAGTCGGCTTTGCTTCGGCAAACTGCATTAATTGTTTTAATGGCACAAATAGGAAGTTTTGTGCCTGCCAAAGAAGCGAATATAGGTTGTGTAGATAAGATTTTTACTCGTGTGGGTGCTTCGGATAATTTTTCGTTGGGAGAATCTACTTTTATGGTAGAAATGAACGAGGCAGCCAGTATTCTTAATAATCTTTCATCAAGAAGTCTGATTTTATTTGATGAATTGGGACGAGGAACAAGCACTTATGATGGAATTTCGATTGCTTGGTCGATTGTTGAGTATATTCATGAGAATAGAAACAGTAGAGCGAAAACTTTGTTTGCAACGCACTATCATGAGCTAAACGAAATGGAGAAATCATTTTCAAGAGTGAAAAATTTCAATGTTTCGGTAAAGGAAGTGAATAACAAGGTTATTTTCTTGCGAAAATTGGTGGCCGGAGGATCGAATCATAGTTTTGGTATTCATGTTGCGAGAATGGCTGGTATGCCAAAATCTATTGTGAAACGAGCCGATGAAATATTGCTTCAGCTGGAAGGAAAACAAAATGGAGAATCGCTTGCAAAACCTGTGGGTGAGATTGCACAGCATCGCGAAGGTTATCAAATGAGCTTTTTCCAACTCGACGATCCAGTTCTTTTGCAAATTAGAAATGAAATCTCCGATTTGGATATTAACAACCTAACCCCAATAGAAGCATTAAATAAACTGAATGAGATAAAAAAGATATCGGGATTATAAAAAAAGTAAAAAAAAGTGAGTGTCCTATATTTACTGGCTTTTGATGTGTACTGCCTGAATTTCAATGAGTCAGAATCTTATTTTTTGGATTGCATTTTATGATGATTTAAAAAAAATGAAGCAAATGGTTTTTTTCTTTTGCAGAATCAAAAAATACGTATATATTTGCATCGCAATTGGGAGAACAACGGTTCACTTTTAAAAGCAAAATGCGAGAATAGCTCAGTTGATAGAGCACAACCTTGCCAAGGTTGGGGTCGCGAGTTTGAGTCTCGTTTCTCGCTCAAAATCCGTAAGGATGCCCAGGTGGTGGAATTGGTAGACACGCTGGACTTAAAATCCAGTGACTTCACGGTCGTGCGGGTTCAAGTCCCGCCCCGGGTACAAAAACCCCTGTAAACAGCAATGTTTACAGGGGTTTTGTTTTTTGGGGGAACGAATGGGGGAACGTTTGCGAGCGTTAAAATTGGATCAATTCAAATGTCAGGTG
>JBFFMG010000029.1:0-17860 GCA_041554215.1 Labilibaculum sp. | reverse complement strand
TGCAGCATTGGATGTTACTGTTGATAATGAATTCACCATACAAGCGAGTGACAATGCCAGCTGGAGGGATTCAATATCAGCAATATCATTTGCAGGTGAAACTTTAGTTGATACTTCTTATTTGATCGAAGCCGGAGGCATTACTTTCTATCCTGACAGGGATTCGATATTACAGATTGCAAGAACTGATACAATTATAATTGTTGCCAATGGATATGCAAATGCAATTGTTGAACAATCGATAAAGCATGGTGTTGCAACAGAAATGGTGATTGTTAATCAGCCAATTGGACCAAAAAATAATGGAGATACACTTGCACAGCAACCTAAATTGCAATTGAAGGATCAATATAAAAATGATTGCAAAAATGATAATGCAACTCAAATAGTAGCTTCGAAATTTTCTGATGGTACGGCAACTGATGTGTTTGATTTGTGGGATTTAGGTGGAACTAAAACCATAATTGCTGTTGGAGGTATTGTAAGTTATTTGAATTTGACTGCAACCAGTGAAAATAGGGTAGAAGGAGCACGTTTGCTGTTTGTTTCAGATGCTCTGCCTAATGTTGTATCGGATAGTTTCGATATTGTAATTCCACCTCCGCCGGCAATTTTAGGAGCTGTTGATGCTTCTGTCGATGGAAGTTTCTTTGTCGAATTTTCGGATAATAAAACATGGAGATCACTAATTTTTGATATCCGTTATGGGATACGTAGCCTTGAGGGAAATTACGATATTTCGGAATCAGGGAAAATAACATTTGATCCGACTGTTACCTCTATCCTTCAAAAATCAGGAGTTGATTCGATGTATATTTATTCGGGCAATTATGATACGGTTCGCTTTGAGCAAACCATTCATCACGGTAAATCAAAATATTTGGTGATGCTAAAAGAGCCATCGGCTCCTCTTAAAAATGATGATGTGTTGTTAAGGCAACCACAGCTTAAGTTGCAGGATCAGTTTCGAAATAATTGTATTTCAGATAATGAAACACCTATAGCAGTTAAAAAAGGTGATAAAGCAGATTGGACTCTTTCCGGAACTTTGACTCAGATTGCTGTTGGTGGGCTGATTAAATATACCAATTTAGCAGCAAAGAGTGAAAGGGAGGTAGTAGGAGCACGTCTTGAATTTGAGGGGACTGGAATTGTATCAATTTTATCTCAATCATTTACCATACCAGAACCTCTGATTAATAGGGCTGGTGTGGCAAGGGCAAATCCAGAATTGGTTTGCTATGGTGCCAGTTCGAGTATTACATTGGTAGGTTTTGATGGTGCAATTCAATGGCAGAAGTATGACGAATTGAATGATATTTATGAAGATGTTACTGGGGAAAATTCTGAGATTTTTATATCCGACGAAGTGGTTCAAAATGCAAGATACAGAGCTGTGGTTTCGAAAGAAGGATTTACTACACAGTACTCTAATTCGGTAACTGTGAGTCCAATAGAACCTCCGTTGGCTGATTTTACATTTGAGATTGATTACAATCGGGTTGATTTCACAAACTTAAGTGTAAATGCAACGAATATAGTTTGGGATTTTGGCGATGGGATAATTAGCAGTGAATTTGAGCCAAGTCATTCGTTTGTTTTGGATAACACAAATGGATCGGGATATGTGGTTAGCCTTACGGTTTCAAACGATGCATGTCCTGTTAGTAAAAAATCACAGCAGATATTTATCACAACAGGTGTGGAAGATTTAGTTGCAGAAACTGGAGTTGTTGTATATCCAAATCCTAGTAGAGGCGAATTTTTTATAGAGCTTTCAAATTCTGATCAGGATGGTGTTTTAAGAATATTTGATCAGGCAGGAAAAGTGGTTGCTTCTCGAAATATCGAAAATAGTCTTCGTGATAATCGAATTGCTTTCGATTTAAAGAATTTAACCGGAGGAATCTATTTCTTAACCATTCAGTATTCTGATAAAGTTATTCGAACTAAATTGATTATTCAGTAAAAGTAATTTTAAATAAAAAAGGGATTTTCCTAGTTGGAAAATCCCTTTTGTAAATATTGAATTTTTTATTCAAACTCAGCCATTGTTTTCTTAATGATATCAATAGCTTCTCTCAATTGTTCTTCGTTAATTGTCAATGGAGGCGCAAAACGGATAATATGACCATGAGTTGGTTTTGCAAGCATTCCGTTATCGCGTAAACGCATACAAACATCCCAAGCAGTTTTGCCACCCTTAGGCTTGATAACGACAGCGTTAAGTAATCCTTTTCCACGTACAAGTTCAATCATTTCTGATTTAACAGATTGTAATTCTTCACGGAAGATTATTCCCATTGCCTCAGCATTTTCAGCTAATTTCTCTTCTTTAACAACAGTTAAAGCAGCCATCGCAACTTCGCAAGCAATTGGGTTTCCTCCAAAAGTAGAACCGTGCTCACCTGGTTTAATGCAAAGCATGATCTCATCATCAGCTAAAACAGCAGATACCGGTACAACACCACCTGAAATTGCTTTCCCAAGAATCAATACATCAGGACGAACACCTTCATGATCAACCGCTAATAATTTACCTGTTCTGGCAATACCGGTTTGAACTTCATCGGCAACAAACAAAACATTATTTGCTTTACAAAGATCAAATGCTTTCTTTAAGAAACCATCTTCAGGAACGTAAACTCCGGCTTCGCCTTGAATTGGTTCAACAAGGAATGCACATACATTTGGATCTTTTAATTCTTTTGCAAGAGCATCAATGTCGTTATAAGGAATTACAACAAAACCCGGTGTGAAAGGTCCAAAACCTTTATATGAATCAGGATCTGTAGACATTGAAATTATAGTAATCGTACGTCCGTGGAAGTTTCCATCACAAACAATAATCTTAGCTTCGTTATCAGGAATGCCTTTTACATCATATCCCCAACGACGAACTAATTTAAGAGCTGTTTCGTCAGCTTCAGCTCCTGTATTCATAGGCAATACCTTATCGTATCCAAAATATTTGGTTACAAATTCCTCATACTTTCCAAGGTTGTTGCTATAAAAAGCACGAGAGGTAAGGGTAAGTTTTTGAGCTTGGTCTACTAATGCTTTTACAATTTTTGGATGACAGTGACCTTGGTTAACAGCAGAATAAGCAGAAAGAAAATCAAAATATTTTTTCCCGTCAGTATCCCAAACATACACACCTTCTCCACGCTCTAAAACTACTGGGAGTGGATGGTAATTGTGCGCACCAAAATTGGATTCCTTCTCCATGTAATCTTTAGCAGTCATGGATGTTGTTGCATTTGTCATAATTACAATGTTTAAAAGATTTATTATATCGGATTAAATTCGTAAAGTTCAGTATGCCAAATTTGCAATTATTTTTTTATAAACCAATACTTTTGAGGTTTTTTTTAATCTTTAAATATAAAAAGTCATAAGTGAGTTTTGTTATCATAAGTTGATATTTTAATATAATTGTAGTTTTATGATTATAAGTAAAGGCTATGGTATCAATGAACATAGACTGTTTGATTTAAGGGAGGAATTTTGCCATTGATTCTAATAAATCACTTTTTTTAATTGGTTTTGATAAATGATCGGAGCAACCTGCGTTAAGTGATTTTTCCCTGTCTCCAACTAAGGCGTATGCTGTTTGTGCAATAATCGTAAGGTTTGGTCTTTTTTCTTTGATTATTTTGGCAGCTTCTAATCCATTGATTAGTGGCATGTTAATATCCATTAGGACTATGTTTATTTCTGCATTCTGCAAGCAGGTATTTATAACTTCTTGTCCATCTTTTGCCCAAAGGATGTTGATATTTGTTTTTTGGAGATATGCTTCAAGAATCTTAAAATTAGTAATTTGATCTTCAGCAATTATAACTGTGTAATTTTCCCAATTGTAAGTTGTCTGGCTTTGATCTTCTTCCATTTGGTTATCAGATGTTAATGTATTTGGTATTGTGAAATTTATTGTTGTTCCTACATTGTTTTCGGAGACAAACCATATTTTTCCTCCAAGCAGTTCAAGTTCAAGTTTTGAAATGTACATCCCTAAACCTGTACCGCCGTAATATTTTTGGCCCAATTCGTCAACTTGCCTGAATCGCTTAAATACAAGATTTTCATACTTGGTTGGAATTCCAATGCCTGTATCGGTAATGGAAAAGTGAATTGTATCTTTTATGATTTTATAGGAGCAGGTAATGCTCCCTGTCTCTGTGAATTTAATTGCGTTGTGTATCAGGTTCTTAAAAATGTTTCTGATTTTGATCTGGTCGGTTTTAATAAGGTCGTTTGTGGAATCTAATCCGAAATTAAAAATTAGTTCTAGGTGTTCTTTGTTGTTGTTTTTTAACAACTCCAGACTATTTTCTTTAATGTCCAATAATATTTTATTGAGATGGAAATTCCTTTTGGTAGGTTTGGAAATACGACTTTCTAACATTGATACTTTCAATAAATCCTCAATAATCCTCAGTAGCTGTAAGCCAGAAGATTTTATTGTAGATGCAAATTTAGTAACATTGCTTTCTGTGCTGCTAGTTGCAAGTAGTTCCGAAAAACCTATTATCGAATTCAAGGGAGTTCTAAGCTCGTGACTCATGTTAGCTAAGAATGTGTTCTTCAGGTTTTCTGCGTCAAGTGCTTTGTTCCATGCCTTTGCAATTTCGAATTCTTTTATTTTGATATCTGTAATATCTTGGAAAAGAACTTCTTCTAATAATCCTTCTTCGTTATCGTCGTATACCTCTCCAGTAATTTTACCAAGTCTTAATTCTCCGTTTTTGAAAAAACGAAACTCAATCTCAATTACTTGATTTACCATTTGTTGCAAAGAGATTAAGAAGAATTCAAGATCTTCGGGGTGGATGTGTTTTACTAAATTTTGTCTGTTTGGTGTGAAGTTTTGTTTGTCGTAACCTAAGATTGAATAAGTGATGTTCGACCACCACATTTCATTTGAATTATAGTTGTAAATCCAATAACCAATGCCCGCAATGCGATGAATTTTATCTAATTGTCTAATTTTGAGGGAGCTGTCGATTTTCATGTTAGGTTAGTTAGTTTTGAGTTTATGATATATAATTGCGAGATAATAATAATAATTATAGTCATTTACGCATATTTAAAATTGCAAGTTATGAATATTAAGTCTTGTTTGTTGTTTTAATTCTAAGTAGTAATGTTTCTGATGCAAAAAACATCACGCAAAGTAGAACAAATAATTTCCAGTATTGCTTTCCATGGCTTTGTTCACGATATAGCTCAGATAGTCTTTTTCTTACGGGTGAATTGATTGAAATGGAAAGATTTTGTGTTTTTATGAATTCAGTAAGCTCATTTAAAGTGAAATATTCTGGATCTGATTCTATTCTCGAGTAATTAAAAGAACAGGAGTAAATGATTGAATCATTTTTAGTTATTAAATAATTCTCGGCCTGAGAAATTTGATCGCGAGGATATAGAATTACTTTATCAAACTTATTTTCTTGATCAGGGATAATATCAGTTTGATTCTTTTTGTTGATAATGTGAAATTGTTCTTTGGATAAGTTCTGATTAAATCCTTTTGTCTTAATAGGTGTTTGATCACCTAAAATGTAATAAAGACTTTGTGCGTTAATACTGTTGCGGGTTAAATTAACAAAGGTTGGTACGAAAAGAGGATGAGTAATTAAATTGCTCCACTCTGGATTAAGTTGTAGGGCAAGCAGAAAGAATTGTCCGTTTCCATAGTTTGATTTGCTTAATAAATTGTCTCCAGCCTGAGTCTTCCAAATATTTTCTGATAAGTCATTTGTCGAACTTTTTAATTTGTAATGTTTGTATACATCAGGTAGCCGGGCATCCTTCTTAATTTCCTCAAAAACATTTTGATACAGCTCAGAATTCAATTCAATTTTTGCTAATTTTTGTTTGCTGGAATCAATTTGGGTTAATTGAGGAGCCGAAATTTCTTTCAAAAATAAATTTACACTTGTATCATTTTTGATGCTTGGAATGAATAAAAGATGTCCTCCATTTGAAATGTAATTTTTAATGGTTTGAGTGAATCCACTTTCCATCTCCTGAATTTCATTTAAAATGATCAATTGATAGTTTTCTAAATTTTCATTGAAAACGCCTGATTTATAACTATTTTTAAATGTAAAAGTTTCCGATCCTGAAAATAATTTATTTAGATATTTATTGGGTTGATCCTGATTTACGGATAGAATTCGAATCTGGTTATTTATGAGGTAAGAAAAAAATAATTTGTTATCATAGGTGATTGGAAAGTCGTTAATTTCAACCATTCCCTGATAAATTCCTGATTTATGATTTAGATATTTTAGACTTACGATTTTTTCTGAATTTCTATTGATATCAAAACTGGAAACTGATTTAGTACTGTCGTTTATGCTTAATTTAATAGGGATTTTTTCATAGTTCCGATTCGATGTATTTACCACTCTAATATTGAGCTCTTGAGCTTGATTAAGCTGATGGTGTGGCTTTTTAAACCAACAGGAATCAATATATAAATTGTTTGATCGTTGAACAGATAAAGGTAGGAATGTGACCGAATTTAAACTGTCAATTTTAATATTTTCAATGTCGCTCTGTGTTTTTTGAAAATCGGAGAAAACGTACAGGCGGCAATTATCAGCGTCATTATTAATTTGTATTTTATTAATTAGTTCCGAAAGCTTAACAGGTATTGGCGAAGGATTTATATCCATAACTCTCGCAATGGCTTGCTGCTTATTTAAATTGGACGATAAAGAATAGAAATTATTGCTGTAGATTCTAATTTTAGCATAGTTTGGGTAGCTGTTAATTAGCTCAATGGCTTTGTTTTTTGCAACTTCTAAGGCATTGCCATTTTCCGTTTCGGCGTTCATACTAAACGAATTGTCGATATAGATACTAAAGCAATTTGTTTGTTGTAAACTTGTATTATTACCTTTTTGGTTGGGGATGTAAGGTTGTGAAAAGGCTATTATAATGCAGGCTAGAGCCAAAAGTCTAAGCGTAAGTAGCAACCATTTTTTTACTTTTGATCGGCGCCTACTTTCAATGTTCAGATTTTTAAGAAATTTTAAATTGCTGAAATATATTTTTTGATATCTTTTAAAATTAAAAAGATGTATGATGATTGGAAGCAAAAGAGCCAAGAGAGACCATAGTACTTGAGGATGCAAAAAATGAATCATATATTCGTTTTGTTCGTTGTTTAAAATCGCAAAAAGACGATTCAATTATAAGCTTTCTGTTAAAATTTAGCAGTTAGCTTTAAATTAAATTTTCTTGATGTAAGGTAATTTGGAATCGCATATTGATTCCCTGAAATATCATTAATCCACAAATAGGATATTGTATTATTTATATCCAAAATATTGAATACTTCAAGGCTAATCCACATCGATTTAAAATGCTTTAACAATCCATTATTGCTTTTTAGATTTTCATCAATCAATATTTTAGAAAATCCCAAATCGATTCTTCTGTAATTTGGCATTCTAAAGCTTTTGTCATTTTTTCCTTTTTTAGGGGTCCATACAGGTAATTTTCCACCATAAAATAGACTCAAATGCATTTTGTAAGATGGATTGTTTGGTAAATAATCTTGAAAAAACATCGAGAAATTTACTCGTTCATCTGTTGGTCGAGGCAAATATCCAAGCTCATCACCAATAATATCTTCTTCGGTTTTCAGTACCGATAAGCTCGCCCACGATTCGGTTCCTGGAACAAATTCACCATTAATTCTTAAATCTAAACCAGTAGCGTAACCTTTCGATTTTTTATCTCCGTAATATCTAATTCGTACATTATCAATATCATAAGGGGTTGTTGATTTAAGATCTTTGTAGTACAACTCACTTGAGAACTTAAATGGACGATTCCAAGCTTTAAAATAATATTCCTGACCCAAAACATAATGAATTGATTTTTGTTGGTTCATCTTGTTGCTTATTTTTCCATTAATAGTTAGCATTTCCCGATACGATGGGGTTTGTTGATAGTAGCCAGTTGAAAAACGAAATTTAACTTTCTTTTCCCAGTTTGGAATGTAATTGATCGATGCTCGGGGAGAGAGGAAACTCTCATTGTTATAATCCCAGAAATGATATCGTAATCCTCCGGTTAACTGAAGTTCGCCATTGTCATTTTTAATTACATAGGTTCCTTGGGCGAAGGATGTGAAGTGATTGCTGTTAATTGTATTATTTGAATTTCTTGTGTAGGCAAGAGTTACTTGGCTATCGGAAACGGGAACTGCATAACCTGCTGAATCTTGATATTGCCATTCATTTATTTGATCATCGACCTCTTCGTGTTTTGCTCCAATTCCCCATTGAAGAAACAAATCGTTGATGTTGTGATCTCCTTTAATATCTATTGTTGTGACCTTTTTGCTGAGTTTATTTCGTGCATGATCGATAAATGTTCCGACACCTAAATTTTCAATACTTTCCGATGAACTTCCTCCTTGTGAAACAAATAAATCACTTAAATAGTATTGTCCCATAATATCGAAAGTTTCTTTTTCGAGGGTTTTGTATCTACTGGCAATTAAACGATAAAAAGATTTGCTATTGGGATGAAATTTTAAGGTGAGTGCCTGAATATTTGTTTCATATTTGTCTTTTTCCTTGCCGTCAAAGTAAATTTTAAGCTGAAGCGCATCGTTAATTGTACCAAAAGATGTATTTCTGATTTCTGGTTTAAAATTGTAATTGTTTTCACTAAAATTTCCCCACAAATGCATGCTAAACGATGAAGAAAACCGATAATTGATCATGGCTTGAACATCCGTGTAATTTGGTTTGTATTCACCCTTTGTATCTAGTGAATTAAGTAAATATTCATTCGTTTTATACCTATAACCTGCGATGTAAGTAAGTTTGTTGTTTTTACTACTATTGCCAAAGTGAAATGAACTACCTAGCAAACTGGCTTCTGCGGAAGCTTCAAATTCGTTTGGAATCTTGTATTTTATATCTAAAACCGAAGATAGTTTATCGCCATACTTAGCATCAAATCCACCAGATGAAAACTGAATAGAGGAGACCAAATCGGGATTAATGATACTTAATCCTTCTTGTTGACCAGATCGCACTAAATTAGGTCTGTAAATTTCAATATCATTAATGTAGACTAAGTTTTCATCGAAATTTCCTCCGCGAACAGTGTATTGGGAGCTCAATTCATTGTTAGAACTAACACCCGGGAGCGTCTTAATTATTTGTTCTACAGCACCATTTCCCGAAACAGGAAGCTGTTCTAATTGTTCTGTGTTAATGGTAATGGTTTTAGTTTTTATGCCTTGGTTCGCTTCTACAATAACTTCCTGCAGTTGTTCCTGTTTCTTTTTTAATGTGTAATTATAAAACTTTGTTTCGCCTGCTTTTAATTTAAAACTTGTAATAATGTTTTGATAGCTTACATGAGATATTTTTACAATGAATGTTTTATTTGAAGGTGTTTTTAACGTGTAATTTCCATCGATGTCGCTCGTTGTATACTGAGAAATATTTTCTATTTGTATGTTTACCCCAGAAATAGGTTTTTGCCTGGCATCAGTTATTTTTCCTTTAAGTGTGGCATCGTGCTGTGCTTCTAATTGGAATGGAAGCAAGAAGATAAGGAAAAGAATAAATCGATATATTGATTGAACCATAATGGTATACAGTCTGTTAATTTCTATGATCAAAAAAAAACATTTAAAATTAGAAAAATACCAAGATACAAAGCAATTCTAAATAATGGAATAGTTTGCATAAAATATAAAAAAATCAATATTCTCCTTTTTTTTAAATATGCAACTTATCTTTAGGGATTAATAACCAAAAATTTAATAAATATGAACAGAGTTTATTTGGCAGGTCTGCTTATTTCCCTAATAACAGTTTTGTCGTCTTGTGAAAGTTTGGATCAGCAAGCTGCTAAAATTCACAATCATGCATTTACGATCGACACTCATGTGGATACTCCTTATCATTTATTAGATAAAGATTTTGATATCGCTGTTGCTCACCCTTTTATTGAAGGAGGAAGTCGTGTTGATTTTCCAAGAATGAAGGAGGGAGGATTGGATGGAATCTTTTTTGCGGCCTTTACTTCGCAAAGAGAAAGAACTACCGAAAATATACTTGTTGCACGTAGTAAAGCTGATGAATTAATTGATTCTATTTATGCTACTTGTCAAAAAAATAATAGTTTGGCCGAAGTTGCTTTGTCTGTTGAGGATGGATTTCGATTGGAAAAAGAAGGGAAAAGGGCAATTTATATTGGACTTGAGAATGGTTTTCCAATTGGTGAGGATATTTCGCAGGTAGAAAGATATTTTAATAAAGGAGTTCGCTATATTACTTTGTGTCACACATCAAATAACGATATTTGTGATTCGTCTACCGACAAAAATGGAGCTGAATTCAATGGTTTAAGTGCGTTTGGAGAAGAAGTGGTTCCAAAAATGAATGATTTGGGGATATTAATTGATGTGTCGCATATTTCTGACAGCTCATTTTTTGATGTAATGGAGTGGTCTAAAACACCTGTTATTGCTTCACATTCTTGTGCAAGAGCTATTTGCGATAGTCCGAGAAATTTAACCGATGAAATGTTAGTGGCATTGGCTGAAAATGGTGGCGTTGTTCAAATGTGTATTCTGGATGATTACGTTAAATCTCCGGATACAACAACAGTTGCTTATCAAAAGGAGCTTGAATTACGGGCTAGGTATCGAAATGCCAGTGAAATGTCGAAAGAGGAGGAGGATAAACTGTGGGATGAATGGCGTCAAATGCAAATTGATTATCCAAAGAACAAACCTACCGTGGCCGATGCAGTTGACCATATCGATCATATCGTGAAATTAATTGGGATTAATCATGTTGGAATAGGTACCGACTTTGATGGTGGCGGTGGTCTAAAAGACTGTGTTGATGTTGGTCAAATGATGAATATAACCAAAGAGTTATTGAAGAGAAAGTATTCTGAAGAAGAAATTGCAAAAATTTGGGGTGGCAATTTTATGCGTGTTTTTAAGGAGGTTGAAGTGTATGCCAAACGTCAAAAAATATAAAAGATAATTTTTTGGAGCTGTTTTGTAACTTATTCTCTTTGTTTACAAATTTATACATTTGTGGCTGTAATATTAAAAGATTAGATCGTGAAGAAAGTATTGGTAGTAAGCGATAAAAACGAAGCTCGCTCGCAAATGGCCGAAAAATGGTTGAAGTATTATGGCAAAAAGCATTTAGAGGTATGGAGCGCTGGATTGCAAAAAGGATCAATAAACGTATTGGCTCAAAAAGCAATGGCTGAAGCTATAATGGATATCCCGGAATACAAATCGAAAGCAGTTTCGGAACTTAAAGAGAATACGTTCGATTTTGTTCTGTGTTTTGATAAAGAAGTTCACCAAAATATTCCTTCGTTTTCAGGAGGACCAGTTATTCTTTTATATGAACTGCCTAATCCTGCTAAGGTAGAGGGGGAGGAAAATGTGAAGTTGCAGGCTTACAATGCTGTTTGTAATGCTATAGACGATATTTGTTTTGGCTTTGTTCAGGATAATTTTCAAATAGTTAGTTAAAATAGTTAAAGATATTGATAAATTATGCTTGTGCTATTTTAAGATGAAAAAGGCTTAGCACAGATATAAATATATAACGGGATTCAGAAATGAATCCCGTTTTTTGTTTTCCTACAACCTTTATTTATTTAGTGCAAATTTTATTTTAGTTGTAGTTCTACATTCTGTTGATAGTTGTTATTAATCAAATATCTATATGGTAACAATTTTGTTTTTTGTTTAGTTGTTATGGTATGAATAGCGTTCATCTTCACTTATTAATCTTGACAAGGGGCTGGAAATTTCGTAATTTTAGTTTAGGTCAAATAAGTAAAGCATACCTTTATTAATACTGTTATTTAATGAAAGAACCACCTTTATAATATTATTTGAAAATTTCTTTCAATTTTATAGAGATTAGACTTATCCTAAAACTGCCCATTATAAACTATTTCAAGTTAATTTAATTCATTAAAAGGAGGCGAAAATGAAAAAAAACATTGGAGTTTGGTTAGATACCGAAAAAGCCTACATTATTACCATTGACGATAGTGGAATCAAGCTTGAGAAGATTGAATCTGAAATTGAATCAAGAATGCGTTTCGAAGGAGAGACAAAAGCTCATTCACGTATGGGTAATCAGTTAATTAATCCTTCAACAAAAATTACCCACAAAAGACGTCATCAGTTTAAGCATTATTTTGAAAATATCACCAATTGTTTATTGGAAGCAGAGGAGATCTATCTCTTTGGTCCTGCAGAAACTAAGGTTCATCTTGCAAAACACATAAGTAAGGAGCCATTGCTTAAAGACCGAATTCGCAAAGTGGAGTCAGAAGATCATTTGTCTGAAAACCAAATGATTGCCTGTGTTAAAAAAGAGTTTAGCAAAAAATCAGCAAAGGTGAATGTTCGCATTCGTCATTAGTTGTTTTATTTTTATAAAGTGGTAAGACTATTCCCATAATTGGATATGTAGAGCACTGTTTTTGTGTCGGAATCTAGTTATGGGAATTTGCATTTTTTTTTGAGATTCTTATTGAAAGCATTATTTTTCATTGGAATAATATAATAATAATGATTTTATGATTCAACAATTAGAAATTACTTTGCCTGCTTTTGGCAGAGGTTATCATCTTATCGATTCGGAGATTTTAACACATATTTCAGAATTGCCTAAAATAGGAATTCTTAATTTGTTTTTAAAACATACTTCGGCAGCATTAACGATTAATGAAAATGCTGATTTTTCGGTTCGTGACGATTTTGAATCAATCATGAATAATATTGTGCCCGAAAATATGTCGTATTACACTCATATTTTTGAAGGGGCTGACGATATGCCTGCTCATGTAAAATCATCTTTAATTGGGCCTGAACTTACAATTCCAATTACTAATTACCGATTAAATTTGGGCACTTGGCAAGGGATTTATCTTTGTGAGTTTAGAAATAGAGGAGGAAGACGAAAGATTGTTATTACAATTTATTCGTAATAAAAAACGCCTCATTATTGAGGCGTCTTCCGTTTTATATTGTTTTAGTTTTCTCTTGTAACCAGTTTTTGTGTTTGTCATCTAATTCAGGAGATATTATATCGTATACTTTCTGATGATAATTATTTAACCATGCTCTTTCCTCCCAAGTAAGAAGGTCATTAATAATGCCTTTGGTTTCGAAATGACAGAGTGTAATTGTTTCAAAGTTTAGGAATTCTCCAAATTGAGTAGTTTCCTCCTTGCAACATAAAATCAGATTTTCATGACGAATGCCATAAAAGCCTTGGCGGTAAAATCCTGGTTCATCAGATGTTATCATTCCTGGTAATATGGCCTGATCTTTAATTTCTTGTCGGATACTTTGAGGACCTTCATGAACATTCATAAAACATCCAACACCATGTCCGGTTCCATGCCCATAATCTTTGCCTCTGTTCCATAATGGCTGACGGGCTAGTATGTCCAAATTGCAACCTCGTGTTCCTTTAGGAAATTTAGCCATTGCCAATTGAATCATTCCCTTTAAAACTAAAGTGAAGTCAGTTTTTTCATCTTCACTTAATTCGCCCATTGGAATCGTTCTGGTAATATCAGTGGTTCCATCAAGGTATTGTGCTCCCGAATCAATTAGAAGAATTCCTTCTTTTTTTATTTCAACATCCGATTCGGGTGTTGTAGAGTAGTGAGGATGAGCTCCATGATCTTTGTATCCGGCAATTGTTCCAAAACTTTCGCCTTTAAAACCTTTTTGAAGAGATCTGAATTCTTTCAGTTTGTTCATTACCGTATATTCAGTAATTTTTGTTTTGCCAATATTTTCTTCGAGCCAATAGTAGAATTGCGTAAGCGCAACACCATCTTTTTTCATGGCGTTTTTCATTCCTGCTATTTCTACTTCATTTTTTATACTTTTCAGTAGTTGGGAAGGATTGTCTTTTTCAACAATATTGGCACTTATCGTGTTGTAAGTATTTAAATTTGTTCTGTTTGTATCTAAAAGCACACTCGACGATCCAGCTATTTCGCTCAAATCAGTAAATATCTGGGCATAATCGGCAATATAAATTTCATCTTTGGCTAAAGTTTGAATTAGCTCATTGGAAATTTGACTTTCGCTAAGGTATAGGGTCGCTGATTGATTTCCTATGATTGCGTAAGCTAATGCAAGTGGATTATAGTCAACATCATTTCCTCGAATATTGAAAATCCAGGCGATATCATCTAAACTGCTTACAAAGTGGAAGTTACATTCGCATTCTTCCATTTGTTTACGGATTTTTAATAATTTACTATATCGGGTTTGACCCGAATAAACGACTTCATGTTCGTAAATTAATTTGTTTGGAAGTTCGGGACGATTTTCCCAAATTTCATTAACAAGATCGAATTCTTTAACGATATTAATGCTCAGGTCACCTAGTTTGTTTTTTAACTCTCTGGTTTGCGCAACAGAAAAACAAGTTCCATCAAATCCAACATTTGGATTTAGAGGTAGTTCTTTGGATAACCATTCGTTTTGAGATGGAGTTCCAATTGTTCCCATTTTGAAAAGTTCTATTCCACTTCCCGCTAATTGGGTTTCTGCTTGTAGAAAGTATCTGGAGTCGGTCCAAAGCCCTGCTTTTTTCTGAGTAATCACAAGTGTTCCTGCCGAGCCAGTAAATCCTGATAACCATTGACGAGTGGTCCATCTATCGGGAACGTATTCACTCATGTGAGGATCCGAACTGGTAATAATATAGGCATGAATATTTTTTTCATGCAGTAACGAACGCAATGCGTTTACTCTGTCAGCAACAGTCATTTTAGGTTTTTATTGTTTGCAGGCTAAAAATACAACATTATGAATTACAATGGTCGAAAATATAACATATTTTGTCTGATTAGGCATTTTTTAATTAAAAAATCCCTCGATGCAAAGCAAAGAGGGATGATATAATAAGCTTAGTCGAATAATTATTTAAGACTTACATTGCCGTATTGACTTTTAATTTGAACAATTCCTTTTGGCGATGGTGACTGTCCAACAATTACTTTTAAGGATGTTTCCGAATTGTTGACTATTTTTTCAATAACCTGTGCATTTTCAGGGTAGCTGATGCCGCAATATTTTGTTTCAGCATTTAAAGAATAGCTTGTTCCTTCTTCTATGGCTATTCTACTGGCAACGTACTGATTGTCAATCTTAATTGATTCAAATTCTTTTGAAACATTCTCAATTTTGCAATTTCCGTAGCGAAGGTTCAATTCCAAATTCTTATTTACATTTTCAATTTTAAAATCGGAATATTGTCCCATCGTAACTATAAAAGTGTTGGTATTTACAATATCAAAAGCATCGTATTTACTATCAGTAATAACGGTATCATTGTTATCAAGATGTAATTTTGAGTATCGACTTACAACAACCAAAGTCTTGCTTGTACCAATATTCATTTTTGAATACTTAAGCGTTAATTTGGTTCGGTTACATTCGGTTATCGTTGCTTTGGCATAGCTAAGGTTAATTGTGCTAACTGGCTTATCTTCCGAATAAAGAAAGCTTCCGCCCTGCAGGTTTCCATAGCTTAAGTTAATGTTAGTTTTGGCACGAAGCTTACTAATGTAGATGTCTCCAAATTTATTTGAAACTTCTAGTTTCATGTAGGCAGGCATAAATATCTCATAATCAATGCTGAATTTATTGCCTGTTTTGAATTGATGCGACATTTCTGTTATGGCTGTAATTTTATTCGCCATTTTATTGAGTTTTATGTCGATGTTCTTGAAGAGCAATTTGGCTTTTTCTTCACTCGATGTTTCTAAGGTAATGGTAACATTTATAGAAACAGAATCACGATCCCAATTTTTAATGTTAACATCACCGTATTTATTATTAATACTAAATTCATTGCCTTCCGAGGCAGCGAATACTTCTTTAATTTGTTTCTCGAAGTCATCTAATGCTAAGGCATTTGTTGTGAAACCGAGAAGTACAACAAATAAGAAAGCTGAAAATTTAAATCTTAATGTCTTCATAGTTTTTTATTTAGGGTCTTGTTTTTTTTTTAATTTTACGATATTGTCTTACTTAAACTGCAGTGTTAAGAATGTCTCTATTTTGTCTTTTTATCTGATATAATTGTTCTATTATACGATTTAAAATACTTGTCTTAACCTGATAATACTCAATCATTGCTTGAATAACTCTGTCATCATCCGGATGTAATTCAAGCTCTTTTTTTAGCTGTGAATATCTCTCATCCATATCTTTTAATTCTTCTTTCAGAATATTTTGGTGCTGTTTCTTGTCAAAACTGCCCAGTTGTTTTAGCATAACAAGCTGACTGTTTATATTATCAGTATAGAACGATTCAACTTCTTTGTATTCTGGTGATATTCCTCCTAATCCTAAATGATTATCCTCTAAATTTCGAATCTGATATCCAATTAGTCCAGAAAAGATTACAAAAGTAACTATTACAGCCACTTTTAAAAAGTTTGGGATGCTTTCAAATACATTTCTTTTCTTTTGATGATTCAACTTTTCAAGAAAATTTTCAAAATGACCATCCTGCGGCTCCTCGTTATTAAATAGATCTTTGTTATCTCTTAAAATTTCTTCTAACTCTTTCATACTTACAAATTTTCATTGATTGTTAGTATGTAACCTTCTTTTCATTTTTTTTATTAAGCTCTGTAATTTTATAGCAGCTAATGTTTATAAATGAAGGAGAATGGTTCATAGCAATTTTTGGTTTTCTTGTTCCGAAATTATTTGAATTAGTTTTTTCTTTGCTCGTAAGAATTGTGATCGGGAAGTAGAGGCGGTAATGTTTAAAATACTTCCTATCTCTTCATGATCATAGCCTTCAATTAAATACAAATTCAATATAATTCGATAGCCTGTTGGTAGCAGGTTTATTCCTTTTTTTAAACTGTTAATTTGTTCTTCAGAATATTCAAAATCTTGGTTTGCCTCTTTTTCCGATAATTTATACAACTCATTGTCGAGAGGAAATAATTCCAGTTTTTTCTTTTTTAAACTATCTAAAGAACGGTTTACAACTATTCTTTTTAACCATGCACCAAAGCTAACCTCACATTTGTACTTTTTTATATTTCGGAAGGCTGATAAGAATGCTTCTTGCATAATATCTTCTGCTTCCGTTGCATCTTTTACAATTCGTAAAGATGAGTTATACATTGCTTTGTAGTATAACTTGTAGATTTTGAACTGAGCTTTGGGGTCATTTTTTCCGCAAAGCTCAATTAGGTCTTGGTGAATGTTCTTGTACAGTGAGCTCATTAATCAATTTCTATTCTAATGACGAAAGCGGAAATCATGTGTTGCATGAATGTTGAAATTATTCCTTTAAATATAAGCAAAATGTTTAAAAGGGCAGGTTTTTGTTTATCATGATATGGAATGAGTAAACGGGCAAAATTATTTGGAGTATCAAATGTAAACCCTCAAGGGATTTTGTCTAATTTTATATAGTTGAGAATGTTACGTTTTGCCAGTCGGGTTATGAAATCTTTTTTTTTGAAAATAATATTATTTAACGGAATAATTGGAATTGGAAAATTGAATTTTAATCGGATTTTTTTGAATCAAAATTGTTAATTAAATATAAGCCTTAGGCTATCCAGAATAAGAAATTGTACCTTTATATCTCACTTTAGTAATTATTTCATATTTAGTAGCAGCATGATGTTCGTGAATAATAAAATTCTTGCATTTGTATTTTTGTTGATCACACAGTCGGTGTTTGGACAAATGCAATTGAAATTAACTGTTGAAATGCCTAATTGTAAGAATGAACAGTTTTTACTTCTGCGTGGTGATGAG
>JBFFMG010000028.1:0-18130 GCA_041554215.1 Labilibaculum sp. | reverse complement strand
CTTTTTTGCGTTTATCTTTGCAATCAACAAATGAAAAGAAGCATGGGAAATTTACAAATTATTCGACGACGTTTTATTAAATCTTTATCCAAACGATAAGGTTAAGCATTGGCGTATTTATTTCCAAGCTTTCCAAATCGGAAAGCCTTTTTTTTGAAAACAAATTAATAGTATAACAGAGCAAATGATTTTATTTCACAACATACTACGACGAAGACAAAGCGCACCATTAGGAAAAGCGGTTGATGTCGTGTTGTCGTGTAATCAATGATTTACAACAATATTTAAAGGCTTACCGTTTTTACCGGTAAGCCTTTTTTTTGAAATTTTATTATTACAGAATTAAATGAAACAAATTATCCACACAGAAAGCCGACGCCATTTGCGAAGTAACTGTTACCCAGGAGGGACGGATGAGCTTGCTATTTCTGTAATCGAAATATCATATATTAAGTAAGCTTACTGTTCTCGGACGGTAGGCTTTTTTTGTATTAACTAAAAAATAAAAACATGAATTTTTTCAACTCCTTAGACTTTCGAAGACGCTGTTTTCGAGAACACAACAATCAAACCGCAAGGGCGGACTTTTTTGTAGATTTAAATAACAAGTGGTTGTGCTTAACTGCAGTAGCACTTTTTTGGGAAATTTAGTCATAGTTAGAATAAAATGATAGATACATCAATGGAAATTGAGCAGAAATTAAGTGTCATTATAGCAGGTTTAAGGCATTATGAATATGCCCAGGAAATTTGTGATATGATTGAAAGTGCAGCGAAAATTCGCGGTACAGGAATTGCTAAAAGAGAACCTTTGTACATAGTGCAAAAAATTCAGGAAGGAAAGGCAATCATTGCCTTTGATCAGGAAAAAGTAATCGGTTTCTGTTATATAGAAACTTGGGAGCACGGCAAGTATGTTGCTAATTCGGGATTAATAGTCGACCCTGAATATAGAGCTGTTGGTTTAGCTAAAATGATTAAAGCTAAGGCATTCGAGTTATCCAAAAAACGTTATCCTGAAGCCAAAATATTTGGACTCACCACAAGTCTTCCTGTAATGAAAATCAATTCAGAATTAGGGTACAGACCAGTTACCTTCTCGGAGTTAACTACTGATGATACATTTTGGAAAGGATGCAGCGGTTGTGTGAATTACGACATACTGCAGAGAACCAACCGTAAAATGTGTTTGTGTACAGGTATGCTGTACGACCCGAATAAAAAGGATAAAAAATCATTATTCTGAAATGAAAGCAATTTCATCAATTTATTAACAAGATTTTGAAAATCAACAAAGAACAATATAATGACATCAACTAAGAAAAAAGTAGTTTTAGCATATAGCGGAGGTTTAGATACAACATACTGTGCACTTTATTTGTCTAAGGAGTTAAACATGGATGTGTACACAGTACTAGGTAATACAGGTGGGTTCAGCGATGAAGAATTAGCTGATATTGAAAACAGAACGAAGCAACTGGGTGTCGTTCAGCACGCTTCTCTCGATATTACTGAAGAATACTACGAAAAATGTATTAAATACATGATAATGGGAAATGTTCTAAAAAACAATACCTATCCATTATCAGTAAGCTCGGAAAGAGCATTTCAAGCCATGGCAATAGCTCAATTTGCCCATTCCATTGATGCTGATTATATCGCTCACGGCAGTACCGGAGCAGGTAATGATCAGATAAGATTTGACTTGATTTTTAAAATAATGGCTCCAAATGCCGAAATTATTACTCCAACAAGAGATATGGAGTTAAGCAGGGAAACGGAGATCAATTATTTAAAAGAAAATGGCATTTCGGCCAATTTCGAAAAAATGAAATATTCCATTAATGCAGGAATTTGGGGAACCAGTATCGGAGGTAAGGAAACATTAACATCAGACCAGGCTTTACCCGAAGAAGCTTATCCAAAGCAGGTTATAAAAACAGAGTCGGAGAAACTAACAATTGGATTTGAAAAAGGAGAATTGGTTAGTGTGAATGGAGAAAAAGTACAACATCCTCTCGAAGCGATTAAAAAAATTGAAGCAATAGGTTCTCAGTTTGGAATTGGACGAGACATGCACATTGGTGATACAATTATAGGTACAAAAGGAAGAGTTGCCTTCGAAGCTGCTGCTCCATTAATGATTATAAAAGCTCATCAAACATTAGAGAAACATACTCTAACAAAGTGGCAAATGCATTGGAAAGAACAAATTGCCAATTTCTATGGCATGTTGTTGCACGAAGCTCAATATTTAGAGCCTGTAATGAGAAATATGGAAACTTTTCTGATGGACACTCAAAAGAAGGTTACTGGTACAGTTATCTTAAATTTAAATCCGAAACATTTTTTTGTTGAAGGAATAATTTCTCCTAACGATTTAATGACGGATTTATTTGGTCAGTATGGCGAAAGCAGTAAAGGATGGACAGCAGATGACGCAAAAGGATTTACCAATATTTTAGCCAATTCGTTGAAGATTTATTACACCATAAATCAGGATTAATATGGTAAATATTGGAATCATAGGTGGAGCAGGTTATACTGCAGGAGAGTTATTGCGGATATTAATTTGGCATCCTCAAGCAAACATTAGTTTTGTACAGAGCACCAGTCATATGGGACATCCAATCTCGGATGTCCATAGAGATTTGTTGGACGAAACCGATTTGTTGTTTTCAGAACCAAATTATAAGACTATTGACGTTTTATTTATCTGTTCGGGACATGGAAAAACTAAATTGTTTTTGGAAGATAATAGTTTGCCTAAGAGTGTGAAAATTATCGATTTAAGTGCTGATTTTAGACCGCAAGCAAATGAAAAAGGATTTGTTTACGGATTACCTGAAATTAACAAAGTTAAGATCGAGAATGCCGATAAAATTGCTAATCCAGGATGTTTTGCAACTTGCATTGAATTAGGTTTATTGCCTTTAGCAAGTGCAAATCAACTGAAAGAAGAGGTGCATGTTAATGCAATAACAGGTTCAACTGGCGCAGGTCAGAACCCAACATCAACTTCACATTTTAGCTGGAAAAACAATAATGTTTCGGTATATAAAGCATTTACACATCAGCATTTGGCTGAAATAACAGAAACGGTTTTACAGCTTCAACCCAATTTCGATAAAGAGATCAATTTTATTCCGGTAAGAGGCAACTTTAGCCGAGGAATAATGGCAACAATCTACACCGATTGTGATTGGACTATTGAGGAAGCAGTTGAAAGGTATAAGACTTATTATCAGAATCATCCATTCGTTTCAATATCAAATATATTGCCCGATGTTAAACAGGTTGTAAATACAAATAAATGTGTATTGTATCTTGAAAAACACGGTCGTAAACTGATGATTATTTCAGTTATTGATAATTTATTGAAAGGAGCCTCTGGGCAAGCAGTCCAAAATATGAATTTATTATTTGGAATGCCTGAAATACTAGGATTAGGCTTAAAACCGATTGGATTTTAAAATATAAAAAATGAAATTATTTGATGTATATAGTTGTTACGATATTAATCTGGTAAACGGAAAAGGAGTAAACATTTCGGACGACAAAGGAAATAAATACCTTGATTTTTATGGAGGGCATGGTGTGATATCAATTGGTCACAGTCATCCACATTACATTTTTAGAATGGAACAGCAACTCCATTGTTTAGGCTTTTATTCGAATGCTGTAAAAAATGATATGCAAGAGAAATTAGCTTGCAAATTAGGTAAGCTTTCTGGATACGATTCTTACAATCTGTTCTTGTGCAACTCAGGAGCTGAAGCCAATGAAAATGCTTTGAAAGTGGCATCCTTTCATACAAGAAAGTCAAAAATTATTGCGATTAAAGGAGCTTTTCATGGAAGAAGCAGCGGTGCTCTCGCAATTACTGATAATCCTGCATTGTCATCAGAATTTAATACCAGGCACGATGTTGTTTTTATAGAAATGAATGATGTTTCGGCTCTGAAAAAAGAGCTTGCTAAAAATGATGTTGCAGCACTAATCATTGAAGGAATACAAGGAGTTAATGGTGTTGTTGAGCCTTCCGCTGAGTTTTTGAAATCTGCTGAAAGTTTGTGCAAAAATCACAAAGCAATGCTTATTTTGGACGAGATTCAATCTGGATATGGTAGAACTGGCAAATTCTTTGCGCATCAATATGTTGATATTAAAGCAGATATTATTACAACAGCAAAGGGAATGGGAAATGGATTTCCAATTGCAGGTGTAATCATTTCGCCGCAAATAAAAGCGTGGAGCGGAATGTTAGGGACAACTTTTGGTGGAAATCATTTGGCATGTGCTGCAGGAATGGCTGTTTTAGAAACAATTGAAGATGAACAATTACTCGAAAATGCAAACAAAATAGGTGAGTATTTAATTACCAAACTAAAAGATAACAAAGAAATTAAAGCAATAAGGGGGAAAGGATTAATGATTGGTATTGATCTTGAAAATATGCCGAAAATCAGGAAGCAACTTCTTGAAGAATATGGAATTTTTACAGGATCATCTGGTAGTAAAACACTTCGTTTACTTCCACCACTTTCTATTACAAAAAAGGATGCGGATCAATTCATTCAAGCATTTCAAAAACTAACCCAAATTGTATTAGTATGATAGACTTAACTGTAGTAAAAATAGGCGGTAACGTAATTGATGACCCTAAGGAATTGAATGATTTCTTAGACGCTTTTTCAAATTTGAATGGCAAAATTGTTCTTGTTCATGGAGGTGGAAAAGTAGCATCAGATTTAGCAGGGAAACTTGGTGTTCAAACCAAAATGGTTGACGGCAGACGTATTACTGATGCTGAAAATCTAAAGTTGGTAACCATGGTTTATGCCGGACTAATTAATAAGAATATTGTTGCTGCCCTGCAAGCTCGAGGTGTAAATTCGATGGGAATATGTGGTGCTGATTTGGATCTAATAAGAGCTGAAAAAAGAAGCAATACTAAAGTTGATTATGGTTTTGTTGGTGATATTACAGCCGTAAATACCTTGGCCTTGTGCAAACAAATTGAATGCAATTCGGTTTTGGTTATTGCACCTATTACTCATGATGGTAAAGGACAATTGTTGAACACCAATGCCGATACTGTAGCAACCGAAGTGGCTGTAGCCTTGAGCCGTTTTTATAAGGTGAAATTAATATATAGTTTCGAAAAACTAGGAGTTTTGATGAATGCCGATGATGATAGTAGCGTATTGCCATTTCTTTCGAAAGAAAAATGTTCTGTCATGGTAAAGTCTGGTAAAATTAATGCCGGAATGCTTCCAAAAACAGAAAATGCATTTTATGCCCTATCAAAAGGAGTGGAAGAAGTTGTAATTGGAAATTTCGTATCCATGGAAACAAACCATTCTTCGGGAACACAAGTTGTAAATTCTTAGTCAGAAATATGGATCTAAAAAAATATACAGAAATAGCTTTAAATATACTTAAGCAATTGATTTCAATTCAGTCATACAGCAAGAATGAAAATCAAGTTGCCGATTTAATGGAGCAGAAACTGATTGATTTTGGATATCAGGTGCACCGTAAAGGAAACAACGTTTGGGTGTTCAATAAAGATTTTGATGAGAATAAACCAGTTCTATTGATGAATTCTCACTTAGATACAGTAAAACCATCTGAAAAATATACCAAAGATCCTTTTAATCCTGAAGTGTCTGATGGCAAATTGTATGGATTGGGAAGTAATGATGCAGGTGGATGTTTGGTTTCTCTTTTCGCAAGCTTTTTAGCTTTGGAGGAAACGAATCAGGCTTATAATCGTGTTTTTGTAGCTTCCGCCGAAGAGGAAATATCTGGAACTGGTGGTTTTGAGCTTGTGCAAGATGAAATAGGTAGAATTGATGTTGGAATCGTTGGAGAACCAACCCTTATGGAAATGGCCATTGCTGAAAAAGGATTAATGGTATTGGATTGCGATGCGATTGGAATACCTGGCCATGCAGCTCGTAACGAGGGTGTTAATGCAATTAGTATAGCCATGAAGGATATAGAATGGCTTCATTCCTATAAATTTGCTTTAGAATCGGAGATGTTGGGAGCTGTGAAAATGACTGTTACTCAGATTAATGCTGGTAAACAGCACAATGTAGTCCCATCATCATGTAAATTCGTAGTAGACGTTCGTACCAATGAGTATTACTCAAACGAAAAGGCATATGCAATTATTAAGGAAAAATTGGAAAGTGAAGTTACTGCCCGATCTTTTAGAATGAACTCATCAGGAATTCCTCTGGAACACCCTTTAATTCAAACAGGATTAAATTTGGGAATGAAGTATTATGGATCACCAACCACATCTGATCAAGCCATTATGAAAGGGTTTCCCACTTTAAAATTAGGTCCTGGAGATTCTGCTAGATCGCATACGGCTGATGAATTCATCTACATTGACGAAATTGGACAAGGAATCGAAAAATATTATAACTTGTTGAACGGTTTGAGGATCTGACTTTAAGTGAATTAAATAAGAATTAAAAATCGAAATAAACAATAACATACACTAACACCTAACTTTAAAGGGAATTACTATGAAACTTTGGGACAAAGGCGTAAAAGTTGACAAAAAAATAGAACAATTCACTGTTGGAATGGATCGCGAACTGGATATACAACTTGCAGCCTTCGATGTATTAGGATCTCTAGCGCACATTGAAATGCTTGAATCTATTGGATTGTTGGAGAAAACAGAATTAAAACTAATTCAGGAAGAATTACGAAAAATTTATTCATCGATTAAGAATGATGCTTTTGTTATTGAAGATGGAACGGAAGATGTTCACTCTCAAATAGAATATCAATTGACTTTAGCGTTAGGAGATATTGGAAAGAAAATACATAGTGGAAGATCAAGGAACGATCAAGTTCTTTTGGATTTAAAATTATTTACAAGAAATAAACTAGAAGAAATTGTTCGTGAAGGAAGATTACTTTTTGATGAATTAATTGCAAAGAGTAATGAGAACAAGGATGTGTTGATTCCAGGATATACTCACCTACAGGTTGCTATGCCATCTTCATTTGGTTTATGGTTTGGAGCATATGCCGAGAGCCTAACCGACGATATGATGGTGTTGCAAGCAGCTTACAAAGTCGTAAATCAAAATCCATTAGGCTCGGGTGCTGGTTATGGCTCATCATTTCCATTAAATAGACAAATGACTACTGAGTTATTAGGCTTTAGAGACTTGAGCTATAATGTAGTTTATGCACAAATGGGACGTGGAAAAATGGAGTTCACCGTTCTTTCTGCTCTTGCTAATATGGCCATGACAATTGGGAAACTAGCCATGGATGCATGTTTGTATAACAGTCAGAATTTCAACTTTTTAAGTTTTCCTGATGAATTAACAACTGGGAGCAGCATAATGCCACATAAAAAGAATCCTGATGTTTTTGAGTTGATACGAGCTCATGCAAATGCATTACAGATGTTACCTGCCCAGATTCAAGCAGTTACATCTAATCTTCCTTCTGGATACCACAGGGATTATCAGCTTACAAAAGAATTTTTTATGCCAGCTTTCGATAAAATGATTGCTTGCTTGGAAATGACTCGCATCATGTTATCCGAAGTTAAAATTAACAAAGAAGTTTTGAAGGATGAGCGTTATAAGTACATGTTTACCGTGGAAGAAGTGAACAGAATGGTACTTGAAGGTATACCATTTCGTGATGCTTATAAAAAGATTGGACAAATCGTTGAAGAAGGAAATTTTAAATACGATGGTAAAGTTAACCATGTTCATGAAGGAAGCATTGGTAACTTATGCAATGATAAAATTATTGACAAGATGAATGACGTTTTTATTGGTTTTAATTTTAATAAAACCAAGGAAGCTTACATGAATTTACTGAATAGAATATAAAGATAAGTAACTGGTAACAAGCAATTCGTATGAGGGAATGCAACGTATTTTAGCACATAGCTAATTACTGAAAACCATTTACTAAGGACTAGAAATATTAACCATTTTATAGAACTTTTATGTCAGGAGAGACAAAAGCTAAATTAATTTTACAGGATGGATCGGAGTATATCGGCACATCTTTTGGCTACCAAGAATCCATTGCCGGAGAAATGGTGTTTAATACCGCAATGACTGGATATCCGGAGAGTTTAACAGATCCTTCGTACCGAGGTCAAATTCTTGTTAGTACCTTTCCGCTGATTGGTAATTATGGGGTTCCGGGAACACTACAGGAAGATGAATTGTTTCGTTTTTATGAGTCGGAAAAGATACAGGTGTCTGCATTTATAGTTTCGGATTATACCGAAGAGTTCAGTCATTGGAACGCAAGTTTAAGTCTGGGAGATTGGATGAAACAACATAAAATCCCTGGAATATACGGTGTTGACACACGTGCATTAACCAAAAAACTGCGGGAACAAGGCAGTATGCTTGCTAAAATTATTTTTGAAGATCAAGAACCTGAGTGGAAGGATCCTAACTTGGAAAATCTTGTGGCACAGGTAAGTACATCAGAAAAAATTGTTTACGGAAATGGCAAACATAAGGTGTTGTTATTGGATTGTGGTGTAAAAAACAATATTATTCGTTGTTTGTTACAAAGAGATACAACAGTAATCAGAGTGCCACACGATTATGATTTCACCCAAGAGAAATATGATGGCTTATTCATTTCAAACGGTCCGGGAGATCCAAAACAAAATGTGAAAGCCATAGCTAATTTAAAAACTGTTTTTGGTCAGGATACGCCAATTATGGGCATTTGCCTAGGAACCCAATTAATGGCTCTTGCTGCGGGCGCTGATACTTATAAGTTAAAGTACGGACACCGTAGTCACAATCAGCCAGTGGTATTGAAAGGAAGCAAGCGTTGCTTTATTACCTCTCAAAATCACGGGTATGCGATTAATATGGATACTTTGCCAAAAGAGTGGGAGCCCTTATTCGTAAATGCTAATGATGGAACATGTGAAGGAATAAAGCATGCAAGCAAACCATTTTTCGCCTCTCAGTTTCACCCTGAAGCTTCCAGTGGTCCAACAGATACCGAATTTCTGTTTGATGATTTCATTAAAATGATGGAAGATTATAAAGGGAAAAGTTAAAAGGAGAAAGTTTAAAGTTAAAAAAAACCTCATTTGTATTAATTGCTCTTCATCTGGAGAGATGTCCAAAGGGCAGAGGTGTATTTTTAAGGAAAAACAATTATCAATTAACAGCCAAAGGTTATATACTAATGGCAAACAGCTTAAGAAAAATGATAAAAGACAACATAAAGAAAGTACTGGTTTTAGGTTCTGGTGCTCTTAAAATTGGTGAGGCAGGAGAGTTTGACTATTCGGGATCTCAGGCATTAAAAGCAATGAAGGAAGAAGGTATATATACAGTACTTATCAATCCTAATATTGCAACAGTACAAACGTCAAAAGGAGTTGCAGATCAAATTTATTTTTTGCCAGTTACTCCTCATTTTGTAGAACAGGTTATTCTAAAAGAAAAGCCTGATGGAATCCTTTTGGCTTTTGGTGGACAAACAGCATTAAATTGTGGTATTGAGTTATTCAATGCCGGATTACTAAAGAAATACAACCTTCAAGTTTTAGGTACTCCAATCGAGACCATTATTAAGACTGAAGACAGGGAGATATTTGCCAACGAACTTCGTAAAATAGACGTAAAAACGCCACAATCATTTGCTGTAGGATCTGTATCTGAAGCCTTAAAAGCAGCAGAAAAACTTGGTTTCCCAATTATTGTTCGCGCCGCATTTACTTTAGGTGGACAAGGAAGTGGATTCTGTTCGAATATGGAAGAATTGGAGAAATTGGCTGAAAATGCATTATCCTATTCAAGTCAGATATTGGTTGAAGAATCTTTAAAAGGATGGAAAGAGGTTGAGTATGAGGTTGTTCGAGATTCTTTTGATAACTGTATTACAGTTTGTAATATGGAAAACTTTGATCCACTTGGAATTCACACTGGTGAGAGTATTGTAATTGCACCATCGCAAACACTAACAAATTCAGAGTATCACAAACTAAGATCTTTGGCGATTAAGATTATTCGTCACTTTGGCGTTGTTGGAGAGTGTAATGTTCAATATGCACTCGATCCTAATTCTGAAGATTACCGTGTAATTGAGGTGAATGCCCGTTTGTCAAGATCATCGGCATTGGCTTCAAAAGCAACTGGTTATCCGTTGGCTTTTGTTGCAGCAAAACTTGGTTTGGGTTATGCATTACATGAGCTTAAAAATGCGGTAACACAAACAACAACAGCTTGTTTCGAGCCAGCATTAGATTATGTTGTTTGTAAAATTCCTCGCTGGGATTTAAATAAGTTTGAAGGTGTTACCAAAGAGATTGGTTCCAGCATGAAAAGTGTAGGAGAAGTAATGGCTGTAGGTCGTAACTTCGAGGAAGCCATTCAAAAAGGTTTACGAATGATTGGCCAAGGAATGCACGGATTTGTAGGAAACGTTCATTCAAAATTCGACGATGTTGATCAGGAATTAAGTCATCCAACAGATATGCGTATTTTCTCCATCGCGCAAGCTTTTGAGAAAGGATATTCTATTGATAAAATACATGATCTTACTAAAATAGATAAGTGGTTCTTGAGTAAACTGGAACACATTACAAAATTGAAATGGGATCTTCAGAAGTATAATAACTTACAGGAATTACCTGATGCATTACTTAAAGCAACAAAAGTATACGGTTTTTCTGATTTTCAGTTAGCAAGATTTGTACTAAAGCCTGATAATACCAATATGGAATCGGAGCTTTTAGAAGTGAGAAAGTATCGAAAAGCAAAAGGAATTGTTCCCGTTGTTAAGCAAATTGATACACTTGCAGCAGAGTATCCTGCACAAACGAACTATGTTTATTTAACCTACAGTGGTGATGAAAATGACATCACCTATGTCGACGATAATCAATCGGTTATTGTATTGGGTTCAGGAGCATATCGAATCGGGTCTTCTGTTGAATTTGACTGGTGTAGTGTGAATGCTCTGAATGCGGTAAATAAAGAAGGTTTACGATCTGTAATGATCAATTACAACCCTGAAACGGTAAGTACCGATTACGATGTGTGTGATCGTTTATATTTTGATGAACTTTCTTTTGAAAGAGTATTGGATATTATCGATTTGGAATCACCTCGAGGTGTAATTGTATCAGTTGGAGGACAAATTCCTCAGAATCTATCAATGCGTTTGCACAAAGCAGGTGTTAAAGTTTTAGGAACATCACCTGAATCGATTGATAGAGCAGAAAATCGCCAGACTTTCTCGGCTATGCTTGATGAATTGAAAATTGATCAGCCTAGATGGAATGAGCTAACCAGCAAAGAGGCAATTAATGACTTTATTGATGAAGTAGGTTTTCCTGTCTTAATTAGACCAAGTTATGTGCTTTCCGGTGCTGCAATGAATGTGGTTTCTAATAAGGATGAATTAGGCCATTTTCTAGATTTAGCTGCACAGGTCTCGAAACAATACCCAGTAGTTGTAAGTGAATTTATTCAGGAGGCAAAAGAGATTGAATTTGATGGAGTTGCTAAGAATGGCGAAATTATAATTGATGCCATTTCAGAGCACGTTGAGTTTGCCGGAGTGCACTCTGGAGATGCCACTTTGGTATTTCCTCCACAAAAACTGTATTTCGAAACCATTCGCAGAATTCGTAAAATTGCAGGTAAAATTGCAAAATCTTTGAATATTACAGGTCCGTTTAACATGCAGTTGCTGGCAAAAGATAACGACATAAAAGTTATCGAGTGTAATTTACGTGCAAGTAGAAGTTTTCCTTTTGTATCAAAAGTAATGGACTTCAATTTTATCGAAATTGCCACCCAGGCAATGTTAGATGTTTCTATTCCAAACAATTTACCATCGATGTTTGAGTTGGAGCATATTGGAATAAAGGCTTCTCAATTTTCATTTTCAAGACTGTCAAAAGCAGACCCTGTTTTGGGTGTTGATATGTCTTCAACGGGTGAAGTTGGTTGTATTGGATCTGATTATTACGATGCAATTTTAAAAGCCATGTTATCTGTTGGTTATCGCATACCGAAGGGTGCTATATTGATTAGCAGTGGTCCTATTCGTTCAAAAATAGAACTTTTGAAAAGTGCTAAAATGCTTGAGGAAAGAGGACATAAATTGTATGGAACAAGAGGTACTGCAAAATTCCTGGAAGAGAACGGTGTTACTATCGAAAGTGTAGGTTGGCCTGATGAAGATGTCGAAATAACAGCTCATAATTTAATTAAAGAGCGTAAGGTTGATTTGGTGATTAACATCCCAAAGAACTTAAGTAAATCTGAGTTGAATAACGACTATTTAATCAGAAGAACTGCGATTGACTTGAATATTCCATTGGTAACTAATGCTCGTTTGGCATCTGCCTTTATCTATTCATTCTGTAAAAAATCAATAGAGGATTTAGGTATTGATAGCTTTAGCGATTATGTGGATCAAAAACACGAATGGTAAAATATAACTTTTGGTACTCTCACTCATGGTGAGGGTACCAATTTTCTTAGAAGATTCATTGCTTTTCAGTAATTTACAAACCTGATAGCATTGAAGACTGTAATGCATTATTTTTATACCCGACAAGTTTTCAAAAACTGCCGGGTATTTTTATTAGCCTATTTTTTTTAGCTTTATCATGTATAAATTGAATAATTAATGAAGAACTATATTTTTACCCTAGCATTTAAAGTTCGCGACTATGAGTGCGACATACAGGGGGTTGTGAACAACTCTGTATATCAGAATTATCTGGAGCATGCTCGACATGAGTTTTTAGAATCGATTGGTAATAACTTTAAGGCATTACACGAGCAAGGAACAGATGCAATGGTTTCCCGAATTGAAATAGATTATAAAACCTCACTAACTTGCGGTGATGAATTTGAAGTTCGCTTAAATATTGAAAGGGAAGGTGTTAAACTGGTATTTAATGAAGATATCTATCGAGTATCAGACAATAAACTTTGTGCCAAAGGAAAAGTATATACAATTTGTTTGGTAAATGGTCGCCTTTCGAAAGGAGAAGTGTTCGATGAACTGTTTGCTGAATATCTTGCTTAAATAAAATAGTAATCCTCTAATTAGTTAGAGGATTTTTTTGCACTAGACAATAAACGGACTGAGTTTATTGGGGAAGGATCCATATTGTGAAGATATAATTGAATTAAGAATATAAAAAGTAAATGAGCACAAAAAAAGGATCAGTAACCAAACCGATCCTTTTAAAACTAATTTTTAACCTTAATCTCAATCTATGATAAAACTACTTTTTCTAATACCTACACCAAATATAAGGAAAAGCTTGGTTAACAGTTGGTAAGGAACGTTAAATAAGATTAAAACATTGTTTCCTGTCTCAAAACTTTTTATCATGCAAAATGGAATTGAATTTATTAAGGTATTGATTTCTTTCAAATCTTTCTTTAACTTGCAAATAAGAAAACCTCTCAATATTAAATACCACCAAAATTTTAGGACACCACAACTGTAACGTTTAAGATGCTTCGTGCGTCTATTTTATAGTTGTGAAATTCTAAATAAGAAATCATGTTTGATCTTGATAAGTGGCAAGAGATTTTTGAAACCATTCGAAAAAACAAACTACGAACTATTCTTACAGGCTTCAGTGTTTCCTGGGGTATTTTCATGTTAATTATTTTATTAGGATCGGGCAACGGTCTGCAAAATGGTGTTTTGGATCAGTTCAAACAAGATGCTGTAAATAGCCTCTGGATTTACAGTGGCCGTACTAGTATGCCATTTGATGGAATGAAGGCTGGTCGCAGAATTCAATTTACCAATAACGATTATCAAAAAACAAAAGATTCTGGTTTAGATGTAGATAAAATAAGCTCCAGGTATTCCATTTTCCGGAATAATCTAATTTATTATAAAACAGAATTCGTGAATTACAATATTATTGCCGTTCATCCCGATACAGAAGTTTTGGAGAGTACTTCAAATACTAAGGGGCGATTCCTAAATGAAGTTGATGTTAAGGAATTTAGAAAGGTGGTTGCTATTAGTACAGTGGTTGAAAAAGCCTTGTTTAAAAAAGAAGACCCAATTGGTAAATATGTGAAAATTAATGGGATACCATTTCAGGTGGTTGGTGTTTTTACAGATTATTCCGAGAGAGATTTACAACGAGTATATGTTCCTATTTCTACGGCTCAAAAAGTATTCAACGGGGCCAATAAAATTTCAAATATGTCCTTTACAACAAACACTCACGATATTGAGTCTCTTAAGGCTATGGAGGAATATCTCAGGAAATCTTTTGCTACCCGTCATAAATTTAATCCTGAGGATAGAAGAGCGATTTGGATCAATAATAACATGGAAAACTATCAACGAACTATGGCTCTATTTTCCGGAATTCGAATTTTCGTTTGGATAATTGGAGTGTTTACAATTATTGCGGGTATTGTAGGAGTAAGCAACATCATGATAATTGTTGTACGCGAACGTACTAGAGAAATAGGAATCCGTAAGGCTCTGGGAGCAACACCAAATTCAATTGTTGGTTTGGTTCTACTAGAATCCGTTTTAATAACAAGTGTTGCTGGCTATATGGGTTTGGTATCAGGAGTAGTACTTCTGGAGGTTCTTGCTCCACATACTCAAATTGAGTTTTTCATGAATCCTTCGGTTGATTTAAGTGTAGGCATACAAGCAACATTAGTTTTGGTGTTTGCCGGATTATTAGCTGGTTTCTTCCCTGCCTGGAAAGCTGCAAATGTTAAACCCATAGAGGCATTAGCTCACGAATAAAATATTAATCTGAAAATTACAAAAGGATGTTTGATCGGGATAGATGGACAGAAGTTTATATGGCTCTTAAAAGCAATAAATTAAGAACCTTTTTAACTGCATTTGGTGTTTTTTGGGGAATCTTTATGTTGATCATTATGCTTGGGTCTGGGAAAGGTCTGGAAAATGGTGTTTATTACGGAATGGGCGACTTTGCAACAAATTCGGTTTTTATTTGGACGCAACCAACCACTAAACCTTACAAGGGATATAAACAAGGTCGTAGGTACCATTTTACAAATCAGGATACTAAAGCTATTTTGGACAATGTCCCTGAAGTAAAATTATTAGCTCCAAGAATCCAAGCTCGTGGTGGTGATGGGGATAATAATGTGATAAGAGGTTTAAAAACAGGTGCGTTTAGTATCCTTGGCGATGTTCCCGAAGTTAATCAAATTGATCCGGTAACAATAACTGATGGTCGCTTCTTGAATCAGGTAGATATTAATGATACAAGGAAAGTGGCTGTAATTGGTGATCGGGTTATTGAGGTTTTGTTTGAAAAAGATGAAAATTCAATTGGTGAATACATAAAATTAAACGGTGTTTATTTTCAGGTGGTTGGTACATTTAAATCGATGCACAATCAGGGCTGGGGTGAATGGCAGAATCAGTGTATCTTTATTCCATTTACAACCCTGCAAAAAACTTATAATTATGGGAATAGGGTTGGGCACTATTCCATTACATCAAAAAGCGAATATACCGCTAGCTATGTTGAAGAAAAAGTTAAAGCATTACTTAAAAGACGTCATTCGGTTCATCCCGATGACGATAGAGCAATTGGAAGCGAGAATATAGAAAAGGAATTTATTCAAATTAATAATTTGTTTTTGGGAATCGCGGGACTAATTTGGATTGTTGGCATTGGAACTCTTATAGCAGGTATTATTGGGGTAAGTAACATTATGCTTTTCATTGTAAAAAAACGGACGAAAGAAATTGGAATACAAAGAGCTTTAGGAGCATCTCCATCGGTCATTATTAGCTCTATTTTAACAGAATCTGTCGTTTTGACTGCAATTGCAGGATGGTTTGGCCTCGTATTTGGAGTTATAATATTGGAATTATTAAATAAGGCTCTTGAAAATGGTGGAGGTGATAATTCTATGTTTACAAATCCCGAGGTCGATTTTAATATTGCAATAATTGCTTTAGGAATTTTAATTTTTGCAGGAATTTTTGCAGGAGTTATACCAGCTAAACGGGCTATGGAAATTCGTCCTATTGAAGCAATCCGTGATGAATAAATTAAACATCATTTCCATAACTTCAATATTTACATTTATAAGTAGCATCTCATTTAGTTTGGATTATACATTTACCAATAAAAAATATTGATTTCAAACTTAAAATTAGTTTCGTATATAGCTTTGAATAAGCTAATTTCTCGATCTACACGTCAAAATTCTCATTATTATTCACGTTTTTTTGATCTTTAATCAAAGAAATATACTGTTTTATGGAATATGAGATAATACTCATCGAACTTTTTATTTTTCAGAACGTATTAAATACATTGTTATTTTGTTTTATAATAATAAGTTAGCTCTATTTTACATGGAGTTAAATGCAATGGAATAATATTTCATGGGTTTATGTATCCAAATTTTTAATGTGTATTTTTGTTACAATCATCTATGTGAGCGAAATTTTGTGAAGAAATTCAAATGATAATTAAATGAAAAGACCTTTACTCTATGTAGTACTTTTTTTATTGTTATTTGCATCGGTTGTAATGGGATCATTAAGCCGATTATCTGCTAGCGAAAACTCAAAAGATGATGTTTTATCTGAACTTGCTTTATTTCCTAGCTCACCACCTCCGGTTCCAACGAATGATTATTCTTGTGCTGCTATATCGTTGACTGTTTCCAGTTCCTGTTCATTTTCTCAATTCACCAATCTTGATGCCAGAACTTGGTCTCCAGGTGATGATGAATATGTGGATGATAGCAATTTAAATAATTTTGATGGCGGAGATGTTTGGTTTACAGTTAAGGTTCCTACATCCGGAAATTTTTTTATCAAAACCGTTTCGGATGATAGCAATGATGCATGGATGGATCAAGTTAGATTTGCAATTTATACAGGTGTTTGTGATGCTCCTACATTTATAACACAAACTAGCCTAGATAATAATGCTTTTCTTGAAATTACAGAGGGGAATGCAAATGAAGATTTGTTAATTCGGGTTTGGGATCATAATAATGTTACAGGTGGTATTTTTGAATTATGTGTTTTTGATGAATGTGTAAATATACTTGCAATTGCCGGGGATGATGGAGAATCATGTGATTTAAATTATATATTTAATGCTATACCACCAAGTTCCGGAACTGGTACTTGGTCGCAAGTCCCAGTTTCTGGAGTTACAAGTATTTTCACAAATGCCGATGACTCTAAAACCAAAGTTTCAGTATCGGAAGAAGGAACTTATGAATTTGTATGGACTGTTAATTCTGGTGCCTGTAGTGATTCTGATACAATAAGTGTTTTGTTTCGTCAACCAATCTTTTCAGCTCCTGTTGCACTTAATGAAAATGTTTGTGATGCATTAAGTGGCACATTAAAAGTACTTAGTGCAAGTGGTGTTGGTGATCCAGAATGGTCCTTAAAATCAAGTCCAGAATTTAGACCTGAATTAGGATCAGACACTATTGTTACAATACATAGTCCATTTTCTTATGAAACGATTGTTGATGTTCCTGACTATGGTACATATAAGTTTACTTTGACCGTCACTTATGGAACTTGCGTTGCAATTAAAGATACCATCATTAATTTTCACAGTTTACCAACTTCCTTTGCAGGTGAGGATGCATCTATTTGTAAAACTGAAGTATCGTATGCAATCACTGAAAGTACATCATCTGATGGATCAACACGAATACAATGGACAACAAGTGGTGATGGAAGTTTTACTGATGCAACGATCGATAATCCTACTTACAATTTTGGAACTGAAGATTCAGGAGTTATAACATTGACAAAAACAGTTGTAAATGATGGTTGTACTGCTGTAAGTGACAACATGAACTTAACTATCTTTTTGCCCCCAACAGTAAATGCGGGAGCGGATGATGAAGTCTGTTCAAGTGCCAATTCATATGCAATCACCGGAAGTACTTCAGCTAACGGGACAATCGAATGGACCACAAGTGGAAATGGGACTTTTGATAATAGTAATGCAGAAAATCCTACTTACACAATTGGTTCTACAGATACAGGAATAATTACTTTGACAAAAACAGTTGATAATGCTTACTGTGCGGCCATTAGCGATGAG